>CAJKRH010000004.1 GCA_905202255.1 uncultured Ruminococcus sp. | reverse complement strand
CGTCTGCAATAACGGAGGATAATAAGCCTTCTCCAGTGGGAGAAGGTGGCAGCCGCAGGCTGACGGATGAGGTGTAAATACTGCTTATCTCTTTATCCCGTCAACACAGGCACTGGATTCACGCCCGCCAACCATATTATGCGGGCGTGCAGACAATGCGTGCACGAATCTGCTCGGCTATTTCGTGTGATATGTTCGCACGCGTGGTAGTATGAGGTTGCGGGGAGCGCGAAACCGCCGACTTTCGCTTTGTCCTTTGCCGCACGCACTCGCCACGCACTACTTCCTGCGACTAACTCGTGCACGCCGCCGGTGGTTTGGAAGGAGGACGGCGCGAGTCCTCCTTGCTGACTTTTGCCGCGCTTTTTGTCACTAAAAAGCGCGATTGTTTCCTCATGATGGACTAAGTAACATTTTGATACTTTTGGTCACGCAAAAGTACGCCACCTCTTCAAAAATGAAAAAAGCATAAAACAGGAGAGCGCCGCTCCCCTGTTTTATGCTTTTTAGAAATTTATCTCTGTACTCTGCCGCTGCCGCCGCCCTTGACGAGAGCCTTTACCTCATCAACAGAAACGCGGTTGAAATCATATTCGATAGAATGCTTGAGGCAGGAAGCCGCTACGGCAAATTCTATCGTATCCTGCATATCATAACCGGAGAGCAGGCTGTAAATAAGACCAGCGCCGAAAGAGTCGCCGCCGCCTACGCGGTCAACTATATGCACGGCATATTTCTTGGAGAAATAAGCCTTTTCTCCGTCATAGAGCATAGCCGCCCAGTTGTTATCATTTGCGGAGATGCTCTCACGCAGAGTGATAGCTACCTTTTCGCAACCGAAACGCTCGGAAAGCTTCTTTGCGACATCGATATAGCCCTCGCGATTGAGCTTGCCGCTGTCCACATCATTGTGGTCGGGCTTTATGCCGAATACCTTGTCGGCATCCTCTTCATTTGCGATACATACATCGACATATTTCATCAGCTCGCCCATGACCTTGCCCGCCTTTTCGCTCGTCCAGAGATTCTTGCGGAAATTGAGGTCGCAACTTACTTTTATGCCCTTTTCGCGGCATGCCTTCACGGCGTCCAGACAGATTTCGGCAACATTATCGCCCAGCGCGGGAGTGATGCCTGTGAAATGGAACCATACTGTATCCGTCAGTATCTTGTCCCAATCGAAATCCTCGCGGCTTGCCATGCCGATGGCACTGTACTTTCTGTCATAGATAACCTTTGAGGGGCGCTGAGAAGCGCCTTTTTCAATATAATAAATGCCGACTCTCTCGCCGCCGCGGACGATATCCGCCGTAGCAACGCCCTCTGCGCGGAGTGCGCGGACAGCCATATTGCCTATAGCGTGCGTGGGAAGCTTGGAGCAGAATGAAGCATCCATGCCGAAGTTTGCAAGAGAAACCGCGACATTTGCTTCACCGCCGCCGAAGGTAGCCATAAATTTGTCTGCCTGTTCAAAGCGCAGATAGCCCTCGGGATTGAGACGGAGCATAAGCTCACCGAAGCATACGATTTTACTCATGATTTTTTCCTCACTTTTATTTAATTTAAATAGATTTCATTTGCATGGAGAACAGCATGCGTGGCGGGGCTGTCCTCCGCTTCAACCTCAAGCGAGGCACCGCATTTTTTGCAGGAGATGCGGACGCAGTCCTTGTCTTTTTCGCAGAGGTAGTCGCCGCCGTCCTTGCAGTTGCAGTGGATTTTTCCCTCCTCGCAGAGATCACCGAAAACATATATCAGCATATCGGCGATATGCTCGTCATAATATGAATCCTCGCTGTTGTTTTCCTTGATGCTCTGAAGCTCCTCCACGGATATCTCCTCATAGAGCTCCTTATCCGATTGCTCGACAGCCTCGCGAACCTTATCTTCCTTGCCGATAAAGCAGATATCATATCCCGCAAGACCGCAGGGAATAGTGAAAAGCTCGCGCGAGAGGATGGTTTTTCTGGAGATAAGGAAGCTGTGCGGATTCGGGCAGAATATGCAGGGAACAGTGAAACGCATTTTGCCGTCGGCTGTATTTTCTATCAGCAGTTCGCTTCCGCCGCAGGAGCATTTGAGCTTTATCCTGTCGCCCGAGAGGGCAAATATGCCGACTACGGAATGAACAGTAGCACCGCATTCGGGACAGCGATAGGCAATTGTTGTTTCCTTTGGTTGAATAATCATTTTTTCCTCCGAGAGTTATTTTCTCTCTATCTTTTCCATGCCGCCCATGTAAGGTCTGAGAACCTCGGGAATCTTTACGCTTCCGTCCGCCTGAAGATTGTTTTCAAGGAATGCAATAAGCATTCTCGGCGGAGCGACAACGGTATTGTTGAGCGTGTGCGGCAGATAAGTCTTGCCGTCTGCACCCTTTACTCTCATGCGCAGGCGACGTGCCTGTGCATCGCCGAGATTTGAACAGGAGCAAACCTCAAAATACTTTTGCTGGCGTGGCGACCATGCCTCGATATCGCAGGATTTGACCTTGAGGTCGGCGAGGTCTCCGGAGCAGCATTCGAGCTGGCGCACGGGGATATCCATGGAGCGGAAAAGCTCAACGGAATAGCGCCACATCTTCTCATACCAAGCCATGCTGTCCTCGGGACGGCAGACTACTATCATTTCCTGCTTTTCAAACTGGTGTATGCGGTAAACGCCGCGCTCCTCTATGCCGTGCGCACCCTTTTCCTTGCGGAAGCAGGGGCTGTAGCTTGTCAGAGTCTGCGGCAGATTTGCCTCGGGAATCATCTGGTCGATGAATTTGCCTATCATGGAGTGCTCGGATGTGCCGATGAGATAGAGGTCCTCACCTTCTATTTTATACATCATTGCGTCCATATCGTTCTGGCTCATTACGCCCTCGACGACATTGCCGTGAATCATAAAGGGAGGGATACAGTAGGTAAAGCCCTTTGCTATCATGAAGTCGCGCGCATAAGCGAGCACTGCGCTGTGCAGGCGTGCTATATCGCCCATCAGATAATAGAAGCCGTTTCCGGAAACTCTGCCTGCGGCATCCATATCGACGCCGTTGAAGCTTTCCATTATCTGCGTGTGATAGGGAATTTCAAAATCGGGAACTTTCGGCTCGCCGAAGCGCTCAACCTCCACATTGTGACTGTCGTCGGGACCTATCGGCACGCTCGGGTCGATGATATTCGGGATGAGGAGCATTATTTTTCTTATTTTTTCCTCGAGCTCGGGCTCTGCCTTTTCAAGCACGGCGAGACGCGCCGCGCTCTCGGCAACCTTCTTTTTCGTCGCCTCGGCTTCCTCCCTCTGACCGTGCGCCATGAGAACGCCTATCTGCTTGGAGAGGCGGTTTTTCTCGGCACGCAGGTCGTTTGCCTCCTGTATAGTGCGGCGGTTTTCGGCATCGAGCTCTATTACCTCGTCGACAAGGGGGAGCTTGGAGTCCTGAAACTTGTTTCTTATATTCTGCTTTACGATTTCGGGATTTTCGCGAATAAATCTGATGTCCAGCATTTTTGTTATTCCTTTCCTTTGTTTATATCGTGCGCTTCCTGCGCCTGTATGTACCGTTCGTAGTAAAAAAGATATTGCTGCGCTATGCCGGCATATGCTCCGAGCGAACTTATGTCTATGCCGCCCGGGTAATACTTGTCCAGCACGCGCTTAATCCATACATCTATGGGAAAAGCCGCTGTCCTGTGGAAGCCGTAGAGCAGCGTGCATGCGGCAACCTTGGCGCCCACGCCGCATATGGTCATGAGATATTTTGCCGCTTCCTCATCGTCCATACTTTGGATTACGGAGAAATCTATCTCGCCCGAGGAGACTTTTTTTGCCGCGTCAAGAATATATCTCGCGCGAAAACCGGTGCCGCAGCTTTTAAGCTCGTCCTCGCTTGCTGCCGAGAGCGCCTCGGGGGTAGGGAATGCATAGTATGTCTCTCCGAAAGCGGTGAAAGCCTCGCCGTACCTTTCCGCGAGCGCGCGGATTATCTTCTTTATCCTCGGGATATTGTTGTTCTGCGAGATGATGAAAGAGCAGAGTGCTTCCCATGGCTCCTGCCGCAGAATTCTTATGCCGCCCGCTCTTTCCATGGCGGAAAATATCGTATCGCCGTATACGCCGAAATGCTCGCCTATATCGCGCTTCACCGCATCGTAATCTTCATCGAGGGCGATGAAAGAGCACCATATATTTGTGTAGTCGGCGCTGTCGCAGCCGCAGAGAGTTATTTTGTCGTCCGTCTGACAGATGCGGATATATCTGCCGTAGGCGACGCCGTCGACATAGCCCTCCCGCTTCTCAAAGCGGAAGCACTGCCCGCAATCGAATGTATCGGCGACGGAAAGGGAAGTGACACCCGATATATCGACGCATTTCGCGCCGAGCTTTTCGTCAAAACGCTCTGCCGTCTCTATCATGATGCCGCCCCTTTCCTTTGATTATATTTACATTACATCGTTATCCCATTTATCGGAGATTTCGGGATATTTTCTTGTATAGCTCTTGAAGATTTCTCTTATCTCAAGCAGATGTTCCATCGTATCTGCCTCAAATATCAGAACTATCTCGGGCAGGTTGGATGACGGGCGGATAAGTCCCCATCCGTGAGGGAACGAAACTCTCGCTCCGTTTATATCGCAGACCTTGCCGGGATAAGCTGCCTTCAGCTCTGCCGTTATTTTATCTACTATTCCGTACTTTTCCGTGTCCGCACAGTGCGCCTTGATTTCGGGAGATGTGACATATTTCGGGAATGTATCTATTATTTCGCTTACGCTTTCTTTCTGATGAGAGAGGAACTCCACAAGCTTTGCCGCAACGAAAACGGCATCGTCAAAGCCGTACCAGTCGTCGCCGGAGATGAAGATATGACCGCTGCGTTCGCCTGCAAGCTCGGCATTCATCTCATGAAGCTTTGCCTTGATATATGAGTGACCTGTTTTCCACATTACGGGATTTCCGCCGTTTGCCTCTATCACATCGGTGAGCGTTTTTGAGCACTTTACATCGTAGATGACTGTAGCACCGGGCTTCTTTTCGAGGAGCTGCTTTGCGATGAGAGCGAGGATGATATCGCTCCATACATTGCCGCCCTTTTCATCAATGACGCCTATTCTGTCGCCGTCGCCGTCAAAGGAAAGACCGATATCCGCATTGATATAGGGGTGGAGAATCATCTCGCGCATGCGCTGTCTGCCCTTGAGGTCGGAGGGATTCGGGAAGTAATGCGGGTATGTCGTATCGGGATCGCAGTTGAGCTGGAAGGTCATGCAGCCGAGACGCTGGAATACCTCATAAACGAAGAGACCGGCGCCGCCGTTGCCCGCATCGAGAACCACGCGGAGCTTCTTGTCTCCCATATGTATGCGGGAAACTATATCGTCGATATACGCGTCACGCACATCAACCTCCTCGTAGTTGCCTATGGCGCAGGGCTCGTCGGGCGTATCGAGCAGGGAATAGACCTCCTTGATATCGTCGGGTTCGAGCGTCTTGGAGTAGCCCTTTGCAAGCTTGAAGCCCGACCAGCCGTCGGGATTGTGGCTTGCCGTTATCATAACCGCGCCCTCGCATTTCAGATAATACTGAGCGAAGTATACGAGCGGAGAGAGCGAAAGCCCTGTGAAGAAAACATCTATGCCGCATTCGCGAAGCGCTTTTACAGCTGCCTCTGCAAAGGCGGGCGAGCAGGCTCTGTTGTCATAGCCGCAGACAGCGCGTGTGATGTTTCTTCTCTTCAGGTATTTGCAGTATGCTTTCACTATCTTGTATACATTTTCGGGACAAAGCTCATTTTCGCTTACCCTGCCGCGAATATCATACTCGCGGAACATACTTTTGAATTCTACAGAATATTCTTCTTTTGTTATCATTGCCTTAATTCCTCATTTTGCCGCACTGCGTGCGGATTATCTCCCATTTACATTATATGCGCATTTTGTCGGTATGCGTGATTATTCTTCCCAGTTGTGCCATACATTCTGAACATCCTCGTTGTCGTCGAGGTGCTCGAGAAGCAGATTCATATATCTGATATCTTCTTCATTTTCCAGCTTGATATAAGAGGAAGGAACCTTTTCTATCTCGGCTGAAATGAATTCATAGCCCTTTGCCGCGAGCGCATCGCGGACAGCGGAGAGGTCATCCGGCTCGGTCTGAATCTCGAGAACATCGCCGTCATCTGTGAAATCGGAAGCGCCTGCCTCGAGTGCATCCTCCATGAGCTTGTCCGTATCGACATCGCCGTCCTCATTTGAAATGGCGATGACGCCGCGGTCGGAGAACATGAAGCCGACGCAACCGCTCTGACCGAGATTTCCGCCGAACTTATCAAAGTAATGGCGGAGTTCGCCTGCCGTGCGGTTTCTGTTGTCGGTCGCTGTCTCTACGATAACTGCAACGCCGGAGGGACCGTAGCCCTCATATGTTATCTCTTCATATTCCACGGCGTCCGCACCCGTAGCCTTCTTAATGATACGGTCGATGTTATCGTTTGGAACATTGTTGCTTTTTGCCTTTGCGATGAGGTCGCGCAGCTTGCCGTTTGATATGGGATCGGGGCCGCCTTCTTTAACGGCAATGGCAATCTCCTTGCCTATCTTGGTAAAGACCTTGGCGCGCTGTGCGTCGGTCTTTTCCTTTTTGTGCATGATATTTTTCCATTTACTGTGTCCTGACATTTTTATATATCTCCTGTATAATTATTTACTGTAAAAAATCGGAAATCATATCTTTTCCGGGTGCTTCATGCAGATAAGCTCAAGTGCGCGGGCAAGTATTTCGCCTGTGCATTTAGTCAGCGCACGGCGGAAGGCTTTCGTATCCGCATCGGGTGCGCTGTTTATCGGGCAAGCCTGATAGAAGCGGTTGAAATCATTGCATATATCGAGGATGTAACGCGTTATGACAGAGGGCTCGTAGTCGGCAATAGCCGTCAGCACCTTCTCGGGGAAGAGCGAAAGCGTCTTTATCAGCTCGCGTTCCTCACGGCAGAGCGAAGAAACGGGCGCAAGTCTTGTTTCACCTTCCTTTGCGAGGATACTGCATGTTCTCGCATAGGTATACTGAGCATAGGGACCCGTGTTTCCGTCAAAGGAAAGCGCTTCCTCCATTACGAAGTTGATATCTTTCATTCTGTTGTTGGAAAGATAATAGAATATCATCGCGCCGACGCCGACAGCCTCTGCCACAGCGTCTTTGTTTTCCATCGCGGGATTTTTTTCTTCGATTATGGCGCGTGCCTTTTCAATAGCGGTGGCAAACAAATCCTTAAGCAGTACTACATTACCCGTGCGGGTCGCGAGCTTTGCACCGTTGATACTGCATGTGCCGTAGGGTACATGGACAAGGCGGTCATACCAGTCGTAGCCCATAAGCTCGACCACCTTGAACCACTGTGCAAAGTGGAGCGACTGTCCGGCGGAGGTGACATAGATGCACTTGTCAAAACGATAGGTATCCATGCGGTAGACCGCCGCCGCGATGTCGCGTGACGGATAAATGGACGAGCCGTCATTTTTCAGAATCATGCAGGGCGGCATTTTGTATTCGGAAAGGTCGACAATCGAGGCGCCGTCGTCAACCTTGAGCAAGCCCTTTTCACGCAGTGTTTCCACCACAGCGGAAACTTTGTCATAATAGAAGCTCTCGCCCTTGTAGCTGTCAAAGGTGATACCGAGCTGGTCATAGGTTTTTTGATACTCGCGCAACGAAATCTCGATGAACCATTTCCACAGCGCATGGTTTTCTTCGTCGCCATGCTCCAGCTTAGTGAACTCGGCGCGCGCCGCATCCTCGAGGGAGGGATCTTTTTCAGCCTCGGCATGGAACCTGACATA
This sequence comes from uncultured Ruminococcus sp., assembly GCA_905202255.1. Classification (GTDB taxonomy): domain Bacteria; phylum Bacillota; class Clostridia; order Oscillospirales; family CAG-272; genus Apopatosoma. The sequence continues at coordinate 61,535 of CAJKRH010000004.1, read as the reverse complement.
GAGCGCGACCAGCTCGTCGATCTCTCCTGCCTCTACAGCAGAGCGACTACCCCATTTGCGATATGCAACAATCAGCTTGCCGAACTGTGTGCCCCAGTCGCCGAGATGGTTGATTCCGATGCAGTGCCAGCCTGCATAGTTGTGAAGCAGTTTCAGCGAATGACCGATAACAGTCGTTCCGAGATGACCTATATGAAAAGGCTTTGCCACATTCGGCGAAGAATAATCGAGAACAACGGTTTTGCCTTTGCCTATATCTGAAGCACCGTAGTCTCTGCCTTTTTCGGAGATTTCGGAGAGAATTTTTTTCGAGAAATATTCATCCGATATCTTGAAATTCAGATATCCGCCGGCAACAGTCACGGCAGAGGCACCGCAGGGAAGTGCATTTTCAAGCTCGGCGCATATTTTGCCCGCTATCACGGGAGGTGCGGCATGAAGTGCACGGCTCAGACGAAAGCAGGGAAATGCTATATCGCCCATGCTGTCATCGGGCGGATATTCAAGCATCGCAAAAATTTCGCTTTCACTCGGTATTTCAGCTGATGGAAAAGCGTTTTTTGCGGCATTATAAACGGCTTTTGCCGTTTCTTTTTTAAAAGAAATCATGAAGTCTTTTATTCTCCTTGGCTTAATTTGTCTCTTTTTTGCGGTAAATTTCTTCCGAAAAATCCGCAAATTTCGGTTTTTACAATTTATTATACTACAAATCTCTCGTAAGTGCAATAATATTTTGATTTTTCCTGTATAATTTTTTCGGAAAAATCCGCATTTTTTGCCGTTTTGCTTTAAGTCCGCCCGCTTTTCTGAATTTTTCTTTGATTTTTTAAAAAGTTTTTTGAAATTTCTCTTGACTTCTTACTACCTTTGTGCTATAATAGCGAATGCATCTGGGTGTGGCGCAGTTGGTAGCGCGCTACCTTGGGGTGGTAGAGGCCGCAAGTTCAAGTCTTGTCACTCAGACCAAATAAAGCCGAAAACGAACCGTTTTCGGCTTTATTTTTTGCATTTTCGGGGCTAAATCGGGTATTTTCCCACCACTTTCGCACCACCCGAAATTCCGAAAATTTTTTGACCACATATTTGACCACAGTTGGAGCATAGGCGAATCGTTTGGTCGCTTCTGTTCCGGCGGGTCTGCTCACGAAAAACTAAATTCAAAAGGTTCCCGGAGGTATTCCCTCCGAGAACCTTTTTCTTTGTTTACTGCGTATCAGTTTTTCAATTGCTCCATATAACGATCTTCCTGCCGATCTCGTCGCACTTCTCACTGATTCTTTTCAGTTCCAAAATCATTTCAACCAAGAGTTCTTTTTCGCTTAGTTCCATGAGACGCGCTTTCTCGGCTTCCGAATCAATTGCAGGAGCTTTTTTCAGCCAATCGAACATAAGCGCTTCCCTCAGCGCTTTTGACCACTGCCACGGCTATGATCATATTCTTTGTTGTTCGGATTGCACTGATTCGAGCGGTTGTCCCTGTTTGCCTGATATGCGCTGTTGTTTGGATTGTGCTGATTTGCGTAATGGTTCAGTTGTTCTTTGCTGTGGGTGTTGCCCGATACTCTGTGTTCTTTGTTCATAGTAATCTCTCCTGATTTTTTACTGTGATCATACCACAAAAGTTTTTCAATTCAAAGGTACTGGCAGTGCATTTCAAAGATAATCCGGCAAACCTAGTGGATTCGTAAACAATTCAATTTCATCGTGTACTATATTCAAAAAATAATGAGAATAGTTCCACTGTGCCTCTTCATAATTTTCGTGAAAAACCAACTCACAATATTCTTTAAAAAAAGTTGAAACCCCATCCATAAGTGATACAATCATTTCGTCAGAAAAATGGACGCTACAAACTGCTAAATCCCCTTGTTTATACTCGCGACCTTCCGCCAATGCTTGAGAATAACTATCTTTTATTTTGTCATATGTTGATTTACTGTTATGCTTAATAAAATTCCACAATGAATACAATCTCTCATACCATAAAAAAGAGGACAATTCCTTTACGCTTTTCCCACTGTTGACTGCTGTTCCATATAAAGTATTTCTGTCAAAATGATCACCTATGGCTTTTTCCTTGGTCAAAACCGCAACTGTAACCGATTCAACAGTCGATGCCATATGATGAACAAATTGAGCATACATACTATTAACAACCATAGCACACTCCTGTCGGTATATCAAGTCATTCATCACATTCTCATAATTAGCCCATGTGTTGGCTTCGTCCGACTCCATTATTCCGCATATCATCAAATCGCAATCGCCAACAGATAACTCTTTGGGCTTTTTTACTCTTTGCTTCGCATGATGAATCAATGGTTTGAAATGATTTTGCCAATATTCCTTGACATTTTTGATTGCTGATTCAAACATGTTACAATAAAAATCATCATAATTTGATTTTGACGGACGGAAGTAGTGCGTTTTACGTCTGTTAATTATGGTTAATTGCACATCGTTAAGTTTCTTTCCAGTTGAACATTGAAATCTTTTCGGATCTACCTTTACCATCAAAGCTTCTTTTTTGCCACTACAAAATACACCATAGTATCGTGTGTCGGTGTAATCAAATTTTTCATAATCTGATTTTGTCAAGTATTGCTTTTTGTTTGCCATATGAATTCATTCCTCCTGATAAAAAAGGACACCCTTAGGAGTAAGAGTGTCCCCGCTTAATTGATTATTAAGCTAAAGCATAAGACGACTACCACTCTAACAAGATGTTTATAGGTAACAGCAAGGCATAACGTATCCTTGCATATCTTATGTGTCAATAGTATAACACACAAGAGGTCTTATGTCAACATTATACACCAATTTATGTTATTTGCAATGAACTAACGGTTCAAAAAGAAGAAAACATCCTCATGTACCGAGGATGTCTTCAATAGAAACATGAAACAAAATCGACAGATTGAGCAGATTTTCAAGAGAAGGTAATTTAATACCGCTCGTCCAATCGTAAATAACCCTTGTAGATTCGAGTTCCAGGTATTCGGCAATTTCTATCCGTGTTTTCCCTGAAGCCTCAATCAAACGATAGAGATTTAATCCTGTCTTGACCTTGTTTATTTTTTGCTTTTGGTTCATATTGATTGCCTCCTTTTCAGACAATCGTCAGTCCGGAGGTTTGAACCGATTTTATTGTATCACATTATCGTGAATAAGTCAATATTTGTTTTCCCTTGCTGCTTTAAGTCATCTGTCAGCGCATATTTGTCCATTGATTCCCTTTATCATCTCCCCCAGCTTCCTCTCGCACTCCTCCGCGCTCTTTGCGTAAACGATATGTTGCTCCTGCTTGCCGTCCTTGCTACGGGGTGTATATTTGCCCTGCCAGGTGTTTTTTGAAACCTTGGAGATACATCCCGTGCCGGGCTTGCGCTTCTTGCTCTTTTTGGCGGTGAATTCAGCGGGTTTCGGTTCCTGTTCGGGTGCTTGCCCGTCTTCGGGGTTATCGTCGCACACGGGCGAACCTGCGGGCTTTGGCGTGCCGAAGGCATCGTCCATTTTCTTTGCGGCATTGCGTTCCATCTCGCCTGTCACATGAGAATATACGCTGATGGTCGTCTCCGCCGAAGAATGACCGAGGACGGCGGACAGCGTTTTGATGTCCAGCCCGTTTTCCAGTGCCATGGTTGAGAAGATATGCCGCAGACCGTGGAACGGGATATGATTACATTCGGCGCGCTCCAGCATATCCGACAGCCGACTGCGACAGCTCGTCGGACTGCGCGGATGCGTCGGATCGAGCGGTGACGGAAACACCCAATCGGAGCTGACCGTTTTCCGGTACTCTCCGAGAATATTCAGCACCGACTGCGGCAGATGCACCGACCGCACCGAGGATTTTGTTTTCGGCGTACTGATGATATAGTCAGAACCGAGCGTGGTATATTCGCGTCTGATGCTCAACTCGCCTGTCGTAAAGTTGATGTCATCCCATTTCAGTCCGAGCAGTTCGCCACGCCGCATGCCTGTGGCAAGTCCGAGAAGGATGAGCTCATAAAAGCCTTCTTCCTTCGCCTGTATGAGCAGCCGCGCGATTTCTTCGTGTGACAGCACCTCAATTTCTTTGTTTTTCTTGGGCGGGAGCTTGCAACCGATCGCTTCATTGCGGTTGACCAGACCCTCTTTCAAAGCCTGATCGAGCGCACATTTGATGCGGGTGTGCATCGAACGGATGGCCGCGCCCGACAGCTTTTTATCGCCGACACCGTTGCGATCAAGGTTGCCGCTTTTCATCTGTTCGGCATAAAATTTTTCAAGATCACTCTTTTTGAGCGCGGCAAGCGGGAGCTTTCCGATGCCGGGGATGATGTGTTTGTAGATGTCGTTTTCGTATTTCAGGCGCGTGGTTGCGGCAATGCTCAGCTCGCAGAAGTTGCGATACCAGTAGTCGATATACTCACCGAACGGCATGTCTGCGGCGGTTTTCACGACCGGTTTCTGCACGGTTTCCTTGAGAGCTTTCAGCTTTTCTTCGACCTCGCGCTTGGTTTTAGCCAGCACATTTTTCGTGATCGGCAGATTCTTTTCATCGTAACCGACCACGCATCTGCCTTCCCATCTGCCGTCTTTGCGCTGACGTATCAGCCCTTGTCCGTTCTTTCGTCTACCCACGGTTTCAGCTCCTTTCCGAGGATTTTTTCAAGTGCATTGCCCGTAACTTCGGAGGCACGCTTTTGCATTTCTTCCGTCACATGCGCATAACAGTCGAGTGTGAAGCCCGGTTTTGTGTGTCCGAGTTCCTTTGCCAGCGTCTTTTCATCCACGCCGACGGCAATCGAATGTGTGGCGTAGGTATGACGCAGACCGTGAAACGGAATGTCGGGAAGCCCCGCTTTCTTGATGATTCGCTTGAAGGTACCGTATGCCGTGTTGGGGTTGATCGGCTTTTCCGCGTCGCGCAGGCTCGGAAAAATCCATTCGGAGCCGATGGCTTTCTTTCGCTCTTTCAGCATGCGGACAACGCTTTCGGGCAGGACGATCGTGCGGATACCGGTGTCGGTTTTCGGATCGCTGACCGTGGTTCCGCCCCTGACCGGAATGATCTGCCGAGCGACGCTGAGCTTGCCTTCCGCTTCGTTCAAGTCCTCCCAGCGCAGTCCGCAGATCTCACCTTTGCGCAGTCCCGTCATACATTCGAGGTAGAAGAAGTCGCGCCACCACGGTTCATCCTCAATGATTTTCAGAAACTTTTTGAGCTGTTCCTCGTTGTAGACTTTGCGTTCCGTACTGTTCAGCGCGGGAATTGTTGTGCCGTCGGTCGGATTTTTGACGATGATATGCTGCTCCACTGCCATCTCAAAGCACTTGTGCATCATCATATGCACTGCTCTGACCGTACTGCCCGAGAGCGATTTTCCTTTGGTTTTGCTCTCGGTGACGCGCCCTTCTTTGAGCAATTTTACGTAGAGCTGTTGCATATCCCGCGTGAGGATCGCCGAGATTTTCTTGTAGCCGAGATACGGACGGACGTATGCATCCGCATAGAAAACATATTTGTTCAGCGTCTGCGGGCGCACCACATCCTTCTGATAGCAGAGCCAGCGGTCGAGCCATTCGTTCAGGTTCACGAGGCAATCTTCGTTTAACTCCACCCCGCGATAGGCCTCGAGGAGCTTATAAAATTTCGTCATCGCCTCGCTCTGCGTCTTGCCGAAGACCGATTTGTATATCGGCTTGCCGTTCTCTTTGTGCCCGACGATGATGCGTGCTTCCCATCTTCCGTCCGGTCTTTTTCTGACCATCCCGTCCCCGTTCGGACGTCGTTTACTCATGTTTTTCACCTTCTTTCGCGCACAACAATACCACAAGGCTTTTCATATATCCAGCGGAAATCGAAAGAGTTATCGGAAAGTTATCAATTCGCCCACATTCGTAGAAAATTTCTACTATTAGTTGAGCGTGGTCTATGTTGCGGTTATTGATTTTTCCCGCCTGATACCTTATAATTTACTCAGACGCGTCGGAATTAAAATTAAAACGGAGGGTAACACGATGGAACTTATGATTGGCGAAAAATTAAAAAAACTACGCCGCAACAGAGACCTTACGCAGGAAGAAGTTGCAACCCATATCGGAATTTCATATCAGGCAATCAGCAAATGGGAGCGCGGAGACGGTTATCCCGATATCACAATGCTGCCTGCTCTTGCAAATTATTTTGCGGTATCTGTCGACGAGCTGATAGGTATGGAAGAGATAACTTCCGCAAGCAAGCTTGATGAAATTAATCAAAAATGGGCTGAAAACAGGTCAAATGGAAAACACAAAGAAAATGTTGAGCTTATGCGTGATGCTTTGAAAATATATCCTAATAATGCGCTTCTGCTCATGCAACTGTCTACTTCACTCGAAAAGCTTGACGGAACCCAAACGGAAAAACGAAAGTTTCTGAAAGAATCTATCATGATTCAAGAGCGAATTTTGAATTACTGCGATGATTCGGAAGTGAGAGGTGCGACACTTTGCAACATATCCGATGCCTATTACAGATATGGCGACTATGAAAAGGCTATAGAATATGCCGAAAAATTACCGAATCTGTTCAAGACAAGAGAAACTGCATTGGTGTACATCCTGAAAGACAAAAACAAGAAAAACAAAATTGCAAAGTCTGCTATAGAACCACTCGCTTGGCTTTTATCATATCATTTGACGGCTCTTTCCGAAACCGAAAATGATGCAAAATACAAAGATAAAATACCAAAGATATTGGACATACTTTTCGAGGGAAAAGAAAGCGATTTTATTGTCGGAATCAGAAAGAAAGCAAGCAGATGATACTGTTATTGCCCCGCTTCGGCGGGGCTTTTCTTTGTTTCCCGCATCAAAAAATTTGCGATCCCGAATTTATTTCTGCCATTCGATTGCGTTGTCAAGAGAAACGCTCCCGTTGATTCTCCGGACTTCCTCGATGCAGGCGTGACGAAGTTTGCCGAGGTCTTCATGTTCAATGTCATTTGTCGCCGCAATCACATTGAGCAGCATTGAAATTTCAACCGACAGCTTGAAGAGCGTGTTGCACTGCTCGGATCTCGGGACCGTTTTACCCGAAAATGTCTCTACGGACGCCAAGTTTCACCGCCGAAGGATTTAAGTCAACCCTTGCAACTGTTTTTTAGCTATGATATAATATATCCGATAAAACACCGCATAAAATATCGGGAAATATAATTTTTGCGATGATATAATATGTTTAACAGGAGGATGAATATGGACTGGATATGTGGAATTCAAAATGCGATAAACTACATCGAAAATCATCTTACAGATGAAATTGATTATGAGGAGGTTGCAAAGCAAAGTTTTTCGTCAGGTTATCATTTTCAGCGGATTTTCGGTATACTCTGCGGCTACACGCTCGGGGAGTATATCCGGCTCCGCAGATTATCGCTTGCCGGCGCAGAGCTTGCAAACACAAAAACAAAGGTGATTGACATAGCTTTGAAATACAGGTATGACTCTCCGGACAGCTTTGCAAAAGCATTTCAAAAATTTCACGGCATCACTCCATCCGAAGCGCGCAGGAATGGTCAGATGCTCAAGTCTTTCTCCCGCCTGTCCATTCAAATTATATTGAAAGGCGGTAGCACCATGAATTACAGAATTGAAGAAAAAGAGGAAATGATACTGACGGGCTATAAGCGTCATTTTTCGGGCGTTCCCGGAGAACGTGCAGAACAAGAAGAAGAAATGTATGTAAAAACAAGACCGTTACAGTACATTCTCCAAGCTCTTTCGGGCGATAATGTAAGCAATTTTGATGTCATTACCAACATTGACGACAACGGATACGACTTTTATATTGCAAGCCGGTTGACCGAATATTATCGCAATAATCTCAACAAGGATGAAGTCTTGGGGAAAGAATTCGCCGGGTATTATCAAAATATCACGATTCCCAAATGCACCTATGCGATATTTGAAACCGAGAGATGTGCGTATCCAACGCTGATATTCCTTGAGCTGAGGAAAAAAATCGCAAGCGAATGGCTGCCAAATTCAGGATATCAGTTGAAAAATGCTCCTGAGCTTGTGGTAACACATTGGTACAGTGGAGATAAGCGTAATCAGAGATATCGCGAGCTTTGGATTCCAATCGAAAAAAGATAGTTTTTTGCCCCGCTTCGGCGGGGCTTTTCTTTGTTTTCCGCATCAAAAAATTTGCGATCCCAAATTTATTTCTGCCATTCGATTGCGTTATCCAGAGAAACGCTTCCGTTGATTCTCCGTAGTTTGATTCTTTCATATAACACCTCCGTTTTTTTGAAAAAGAAAAAGTGAGCATCGGAAGAAAGCAGAGTTGCACTCTGCAAAATCTTCTGATACTCACCCTTGGCTCCCGTTTTCACCGACGGGAGGATGGCTCACTTTCGATTGTTATCCTCTGAAGCCGTACCAATTCTCTCTGAAATGCGCGAGACGGTCTGCCAGTGAGAGGAGCGGGAACAAAAGCAGCGGCATTTTATATGTGCCCCACGCCTGATAAATCCGCAACATTTCTTCCAAACCCGCATCGATATCCCTTGCCGTAGTCATGTTGCATTCAAACAGTTTTTCAAGTGCGGCTTTCGCCTCTTCCTCGGATATCCCGACCTTTGCGGCAGCAGAGGAAGCCGTAAATGCTTTTTCCGGATTTTCAAATTGATACGCAAGCACAAGGCGCACATTTTTATCGGAAAGCATTTTCAAAAGTTCTGCCGCATCTTCATTTTCAAGCAGTTTCAAGGATTCCTTATCGCTCGGGAGATATGTGAGAGCAATATCCTTATTTGCATATGCCGCACCGGCAACTTCGGAAACGAATCCGCTGTGCTCGTATGGGTTCTTCGCAAACTGCGCTTTTGCTCTTTCCGCAAAATCGTTGTTATCTCCCGATCTCCACATGGTATTCAATATCTGGTCGTAAACGGCCTTGGGAGTTTCTTCGCAATTGAGCGGCTTTTCCTGCACCTTACGCCTGATTCCGAAAAGTTCATCAATCGTCACTCCAAGTGTATCTGCTATAATCGGGAGAAGCATAATATCGGGCATGGTCGCGTTGTTTTCCCATTTTGAAATCGCCTGTGCAGAAACGCCGATGATTCCGGCGAGATTTTCCTGCGTGATACCTCTTTCTTTGCGAAGCTCGGCTATTTTTTCTCCAAATGTTTTCATATTTTATCGCTCCTTATTTTTGTTTTTCGGTCGACCGCGATTTTATTGTATCCGAAATCTTGTGGAAAGTACAGATATCATTTGGCAAGTCAGCTAAACTGTTTTGATAGAAAATCAACCGATGGCAGGCGCCAACTGTTGTTTTGGTTCTTATTCATCCCTCACATAGTATTTGTCCATACAGCCGAAGATCAGTGTGTCGAGTTTTATGGGATATCTGAAAGGGAAAAGTAGTTTGATGATATTCGACAAACACGCAAATATGAAATACAGATATGGCAACAGAGAATTTTGGTGCAGAGGATACTATGTTGATACACTGGGAAAGAACAAAAAGGCAATTGCCGAATACATACGGAATCAGCTGCAAGAGGATCTGGCGTATGAACAAATGAGTATAAAAGAGTTGGTTGACCCGTTTACGGGTGAGCCGGTGCACGCAAGCAAAAAATAAGCCAACCGCTTTAGCGGTTGCTTGAGACCGCTTGCGGTTGGCAGACTTTTCAGAGGGCTTTCAGCCCTGCCAGTACCATGCCCTTATAGGGCTGTGCAAGCCACCGGCTTTGCCGGTGGTTATGACTAACTAACGGAAATCCGTATTTAAATCTGCTTTGTTATTTGCTACGGCTATCAGCCGAGAACTCTGACGGAAGAAGCATCTGCTCTGTTTACGAAAGAGATGCATGTATTGCCAGCGTTGAGCTTGAGAGGTGTGCCGTCAGCATATGTGAGAACGAGGGGTGTTGTCTCGCCGGACTTGCTCCATCTTATCTCGATAGCCTTGCCCTCGCTTATATACATACCCGTGCCGCTGCCGATAACAACGATATCGGCAAGGTTCGGGTCTTCCTTGGTACCTGCATAGTTGGTAACCTGTGTATTGAGCGTGATAAGGTTCTTGAAAGAGAGCTGTTCGCCTGTTACGGCATCCTTGTGGGCACTGCCGTCCTGATTGCGGTAGTATCTGCCGTTTGTATATGTGTACTCAACATTTTTGCTTCCCGTTGCTTTTTCGAGAGAGAAGGAAACGATAACTCTGTTTGCTGTCTGTGCATTCGGCATATTTGCGGATGTGCCGTATGTCATGAAGCTGAGACTTTCGCTCTTTGAGCGGTCTGCACTGAAGCCCTTGACATATGTGCAGAGACCATATTTGAGAGTGTCCTTGAAAGCGCTTGATACGAAAAGCGTATCCCACTGGAGATCCTTGCGAGCGCCGTAATCCTTGATAGTGCCATACTTTTTGCCGCTTTCAGCCTGAGAGAAGCGAGCCTCATCCTTGGTGTTTACATATCCGTAGTAAATTTTGCCCTTGGAAGAAATATAACGGCCGTAAAGTCTTTCGGCTATGGAAGCGAAGAGCTCGTTTGTGGAGGGAGAAGCTACTATAGCGCCGCTGTGACAAACGAGGATGGCGTCATGGTTGAACGCGCTGAAGATATGATAATCTCTGCCGGAGCGGAGATTGCATATCGGGTTAAGGTCGTCATAATCCGCGATGACAGCCATAAAACGGGTGATACCGGGAGCTACGAGACCCTCATAGAGGATATCGGCCTGAGTAAGACCGGACTGACGGGGATAAGCGAACTGGATATTGTCAACAATGACAGCTATCGGACGCTTTGCGGAAACATCTTTCTTGCAGGGAAGACCTGTAAGAGGATTTGTATATTCGCCTGACGGGGGAACTACGGGTTTTGTGGACGAAGCCGTTGTAGAAGTATCATTTGTAGCGGTTGTTTCGCTGCTTTTTGTTGTTTCAGATGATGATGTGCTGTCTCCGGATGTAGGGATGGTCCATACGGGATCCGTGGTGGTCTGGGTCGGATCGGGCTGTTTTTTACCGCAGCCGGATACTAAGCAACCTACTGCCACAAGGGCAATAACGAGAGCAAAAACCACGATTAACTGTTTAAATTCTCTTTTCATTTTTCCAACTCCTGTTTTTTTGTATCACGAGCGATACCTTAATACAATTGTATTATACCACTCTTTTGTTCAATTGTCAAATCTTTTCTTAAAGAAAAGCATAAAATTATTCTGTCATTTTTTGTGCGATTTTTTCAATTCCCGCAATTTTATGAAAAAATCCGATAAAAGACGGGAACATTCGTCCTCCATCAGTCCGCCCGTCACCTCGGGCTTATGATTGTAGCCGACTGCGAGAAAATCCGTTTTGGTGCCGAAAGAGCCTGCCTTTTCATCCCGCGCACCGAAAAAAACGCGCCTGATGCGGGCATTTATTATCGCGCCCGCACACATCGGGCAGGGCTCGAGCGTGACATACATATCGCATTTATGCAGTCGCCAGCCGCCGAGCGTGCGGCATGCTTCGTCTATTGCCTTGATTTCGGCGTGACAAAGCGCGTTTTTGTCCGTTTCTCTCGTATTGTAGCCTCTGCCGACTATCACACCGTCGCATACTATGACGGCACCGACGGGCGTTTCGAGCAGAGCCGCCGCTTTTTTTGCCTCTTCTATCGCTTCGAGCATGTATTTTTCTTCCATATGTACCTCACTTGAAGAAAATCTGATGAACCATGGCTGAAATCACATACAGGAAAAACACGGGAGAGAGCATCTCCGTCGCGCCCGTTTCGGCATCCTGCGCAGACTCTTTTTTCAGCGCGCGCATAAGGCGCGGCATCATGATGAGAGTTACCGCGAGGCACGCGGCGGCGAAAGCAAGCGTTACGATATTGCAGGTGCGCGCCGTGCAGAAAGCCGAGAGCACACCGGAGGCATAGGCTGTCAGATTATTCAGAAAATGCACAGCCATGACGATGACAAACGAGCCTGTTTTCAGATAAGTCGCTCCGAGAATCAGACCGCAAACGAATGTATAAGGGAACTTTTCCGCAGAGAAATGCATCAGGGCGAAGAGAAGCGCGGAGATTATCATCGCGGCAGATCTGTTGTATACGGCAAGTTTTCCCGCTATCATGCGGCGCATCAGATATTCCTCGAGAAATGCCGGCAGAGCTATCAGAAGCACTGCGGAAAGAATGCGCTCGAGCGATGTATCCGGAACAGCCGATGACTTGGATGGGAAAATCAGCGAATAGGCAAGACCAAAAAGAAATATCGCCGTGAAGCTTGCGGCAAACACCGCAAAATATTCCGAGCCGCCAAAAGAGACATTGCATGAATAGTCTCCGAGAGCGAGCTTTTTGCCGCCGAATTTCATTATGAGTATCGGTATGCCGAGCCGAAGCACCGTAAACAGTATGGAAATGCCGATTCTGACGGCGCCGTGCAACCCTGACAGCAGGGCAGAGCTTGCTATATGGAGAAGCATATGACATAACATTGCCACAGATGCAAGCGAAGCTGTCGCTTTAGCTTTATTCTTCAATTCGCACCTCCCCGACTTTCGTTTCTATCATATTACCATAAAACCGCCTTTTTGGCAATATGATTTTTGATTTTATTAAAAAAAGCGTAAAAATACAAAAATTTCGGGGCTTTTTGTATTGAAATTCCGCGCCAGAAACGCTATAATGAATGTATTAAGCCAAAAAAATAATTTCACAGGAGATTTTTTCTTATGAACGGATACAAATGGTACGGACATTTCGAGGGCGACGGTTCCACCTTTGTGATAACGGAGCCGGAGACTCCCCGCCACTGGTATAATTATATGTATAATGACGAGTATGTCACCTTCACATCGCAGGTCGGCTTCGGCGAGGGTTTTGCGCAGGACGACATGGGCAGAAGAATCCCGCTCCTCTCAAACAGAAACATTTTCATCTGCGAGGGTGAGAACTCATGGAGCGCTTTCGGTCTGCCGATAGGCTACGGCTACACTGATTTTTCCTGCGCTCACAGCAACGGAAGCAGTGCCATCTCCCTTTTATATAATGATGTAAAGAGCGCTGTCCGCATTTTCGTGCCGAACGAGGGCAAATACGAGATATGGAGCGTCACGCTCACAAACAATTCCGATAAGGCGCGCGAGCTGAAAGTCATTTCCTATGCGAAAACAGAACTGGACGACCCCTACAAGCCGCAGGGCTACAATCTCGCATGGGGCGGCTTCAATAAGGCGAAAAACGCCGTTTTCGGCAGATACTATATGCCTTTCTACAGTAAGCGCAACCGTCCTGTATGGGGTTATATGGCTTCCTCCGAGGAGGCGACGGGCTTCGATGCGAGAAGAAACGCATTCATCGGTCCCTACGGAGACGAACAGCATCCCGTCGCTCTGCGCAAGGGAAGCGGCTGTACGGGAAGCGACTGCAATTCCGAAAAGCTCTGCTATGTTCTCGAAAATACGCTCACGCTCGGCGCGGGCGAGAGCAGGACGGTTCATTATATAGTCGGCGCGGCACTCTCCGAGGATGAAATTCTCCGTCCCACTGACGAATCCGTTGCGAGCGAATTTGCCGAGATGGAGAAGAAATATGCGCTCCGCCTGCACGATGTCGAGATAGAGACGCCTATCGAACATCTCAATTATCTCTACAACGGCTGGCTCCGTTACGCCACGGATATGGGCAGCCGCTGGGCACGCGTGCGTCACAACGGATATCGCGATATGACAAGCGACACGGAATGTCTCGCCGCGATAAATCCCACGCTCGCATGGGAGCGCATGAAGCGCGTGCTTTCCTATCAGTATGAAAACGGCTATGCGCCGAGAACGATAATAGGCGGCAATATCGCCGACAGAAATTTTGCCGACAATACCGTATGGATGACATTTGCCGTTCATACGATAATCCGCGAGCTCGGCAAGCCCGAACTTCTGCTTGAAGAAGTCAAGTTCAATAACGGTTCGTGCGGCTCTGTTTACGAGCATATCCGCCGCTCTGTGGATTATCTCTACAATTTCCAAGGTTTGTATGGTCTTGTCCGCATATGGGGCGGCGACTGGAACGACTGCGTAAACTATGCGGGTCTGGGCGGCAAGGGCGTTTCCGTATGGCTCTCGATAGCATGGGTACGCGCCGCGAAAATGCTTGCGGAAATCGCCGACTGGCTCGGCAAGAGTGCTGATGCCAAGCTTGCGCGCGAGCGCGCCGCAATCATGGAGCGCCGCATAAACGAATACGGCTGGGACGAAAAAGGCGGCTACTATATTTACGCCCGCACCGATGACGATATAAAGATGGGTGCCTCCGACTGCGAAGAGGGAAGAATATTCCTCATCCCGCAGCTCTGGTCTGTTTTTGCCGGCATGGGCGAACGCGCCGCAGGTGCCATGGACAAGGCGGAGGAGATACTCGAGACGGATCTCGGCATACGCCTTGCTTATCCCGCATATTCTCATCAGTACAGCTATATCGGCTCCATGGCGGAAAAGATGCCCGGCGTTCAGGATAACGGCGGTATCTACCTGCATCCCTCCGCATGGAAACTTGCCGTGGACAGCATTCTCCGCCGTCCCGACCGCGTGGAAGAGGGCATAAAGAAGATGCTCCCCTCAGACATGGATTATGCCGTAAAATGCGGCGAGCCTTATGCGATGTTCAATTCTTATTTCGCACCCGAAACAGGCTACCGCGCGGGCACGCCCGGTCAGAGCTGGAGAACGGCTTCGAGCTCATGGATGCTCAAGAGCATAACGGAATATGTTTTCGGTCTGCACGCGGAGCTTAGTGGTCTGCGCATAGATCCCTGCCTGCCGCTCTCATGGAAGAGCAGTAAGATAACAAAGGTATTCCGCTCCTGCCGCTATGAGATAACTTTCCTCGGAAACGGAGAGGGAAGCGATGTTCTCGCCATGGAGATAAACGGCAAACCCGTAAGCTATGAAAACAATATCGTTCCCGCAACCATGGGAGAGACACTGAAGATTACCGTTCATCTAGGAAGGAAATAATCATGGCTAAGCTTTATTTCAAATACGGCGCGATGGGTTCATCGAAATCCGCAAACGCGCTGATAACAAAATTCAATTACGAAGAGCGCGGAATGCGCGTCTGGCTGATAAAGCCGTCGACCGACACGCGCGACGGCGCGGGGATTATCGCCTCGCGCATAGGTCTCTCGGCAAAGGCGGATATCATCTCTCATGAGGAGAGCATCATCGCCCTGCTCGATAAAATGAGCGGGATAGATGTCATAATCACGGACGAATGCCAGTTTTTCACGCCCGAGCAGATAGACGAGTTGCGCGAGATAGTCAATTTCCGCAATATTCCCGTGCTTTGCTTCGGACTGCGCACAGACTTTATGACGCATCTTTTCCCAGGGAGCAGGCGGCTTCTCGAGATAGCCGATTCGATAACGGAGATAAAAACCATATGCTCCTGCGGCGCAAAGGCGATAGTCAATGCGCGCATCGATTCCGATGGTCATGTGATAACATCGGGCAGTCAGGTTTTCATCGGCGGAAACGACAGCTATGTAGCCATGTGCCATAAATGCTGGTCGAGAGCGATAAAAAGCGGCGAAAAGGTAAAATAACATATAGCAAAATGCCGCATTGCGGCATTTTGCATATACAAAGGAGAAACATCATGAAAAAATCTTATGAAACCGAGCTTCCCGAGGGATACTCCGAGGCATATACGGTGGATGCGAAAAAGGGAAAAACCGTGCTTCTCATGAATCTCGCCTGCTTTGCGATAACGGCGGCGGTAATCGCCATCGCATGGCTTATCATCAAGCCGAAGAATTATTTTGAAAACTACGACTTTCTGCACAGCATCATTTTAATCGTAGCTATGCTTCTGTATATCGTACTGCACGAGCTGACGCACGGCGCCGCATACAAGCTGACAACGGGAAGAAAGCTCACTTTCGGTTTTACGCTTTCGGTCGCGTACTGCGGTGTGCCCGATATCTATGTCTACAGAAAAGCGGCGATGACAGCGCTCCTTGCACCTTTTGTCGTGTTCACTCCCGTTTTTCTCATTCCGTCTTTCCTTTTTGCAAACGCGTGGGATAAATTTTACTGCGCCGTGCTTCTTGCCATGCATATCGGCGGATGTGCAGGCGACCTCTATGATACGATATTATATATTTTTAAGTTTCGCTCGCCAGATACGCTCATGCGCGATACGGGACCGAAGCAGACTTTCTACACGAAATAAAACGAAATAAAAAATATCGGCGTCCCTGCGGACGCCGATATTTTTATTTATTTTTCAGCTTATTTCTTTGAGCATTTCGGCTCTTCTTCTACGAGGTCCTCGCAGGGCTCGTTTTCTCTCTTGCTGTTTGTGAGGAGATTTACGAGTATGCCGAGGATGAGAGCGCAGGCGATGGTTGTTATCGTTACCTTGCCGAATGTGAGGGAGAGACCGCCGATACCTGTGATGAGTATAGTGGAAGCCACGAAGAGATTTCTGTTATCGTTGAGGTCGACAGGCTGGAGCATCTTGAGACCCGATACCGCGATGAAGCCGTAGAGTGCGATGCACACACCGCCCATTACACAGGAGGGGATAGTGGAAAGGAAGGTTACAAAGGGAGCGAAGAATGAGACTACTATTGCCATTATCGCGGTGGTAAGTATCGTTACCACGGAGGCATTGCCGGATATTGCGACACAACCGACGGATTCGCCGTATGTTGTGTTGGGGCATCCGCCGAAGAAAGCGCCTGCCATTGAGCCTACACCGTCGCCGAGGAGAGTTCTGGAAAGTCCGGGGTTTTCAAGCAGATCCTGCTCGATGATGCTGGAGAGGTTCTTGTGGTCTGCGATGTGCTCTGCGAATACCACGAGTGCTACGGGAACATATGCCACTGCTATGGAAGCTACATAGGCACCGTTGATTTCCTTTACGCCTTTGAGAGCCTCAATGAATGTGAAGTCGGGATACCACTGCATATTCTTGAAAGCGGAGAAGTTTATTATCTGAAGAGCGGCTGTATCTGTTAAATTACCGATTACCGTGAAGAGTGCGGCGAGACCGTAGCCTGCCACGATACCGATTATGAAAGGAATCATTCTTGCCATCTTCTTGCCGAAAACAGAGCAGATGATGACTGTTGCGAGGGTTACGAGACCACAGAGGATGCAAAGGTAAACAGATGCGCTCTGTACTGCCGCTCCATCGACCATGTGAGTTACATTGCCTTTCTGAAGGTCGCCTACGGCATTACCCGCGAGCGAAAGACCGATGATGGAGACTGTAGGACCGATTACTACTGCGGGCATGAGCTTATTTATCCAGTTTACGCCTGCAAGCTTGACTATGATTGCGAGAACAACATAAACGAGACCTGCGAAAACCGCACCGAGGATAAGACCTACATATCCGAGCGATGCCGAAGCTGCACCTGCGAAAGCAGAGAGCATGGGGCCGATGAATGCGAATGAAGAGCCGACGAATACAGGGCTTCTGAACTTGGTAAAGAGCAGATAAACAAGCGTACCTACGCCCGCGCCGAAGAGTGCTGCCGAGGACGACATACCGTTACCGACTATGGTGGGAACAGCTATCGTTGCCGCAAGAATCGCGAGCAGCTGCTGGAATGCGAAAACGAGCGTCTGCCCGAATTTCGGCTTGTCTTTTACACCGTAAATTAATTTCATTTGTTTTTCCTCCGTGGTTTTTTTATAATTTAAGCGCAGAGCGCATAAATTCATTCGTCAAGCGGGCTTATTTCCACACTCATTTCGCTGTCGAAAGGGGGAATCTTCAGCGCTATCTTCTCGGAAAGGGAAGTCGGGATATTTTTGCCTACATAGTCGGGCTTTATGGGAAGCTCTCTGTGCCCGCGGTCAATAAGCGAAACAAGCTGTATTCGCTTCGGTCTGCCGATATCGAAGAGCGCGTCTATCGCGGCGCGGACCGTTCTTCCCGTAAATATGACATCATCGACTATGATGATTATTTTTCCGTTTATATCGAAATCGATTTCGTTCCCTTTGATTTTCGGCATATCGGAAAGCTCGGAGAGATCATCGCGGTAGAGTGTGATATCGAGCTTGCCTACGGGAAGCTTCACTCCTTCAAAACGCTCTATATTTTCCGCTATCCTTTCGGCAAGCGGAACGCCGCGGCGAAGCACGCCGACGAGAGCGACCTTATCGAGATTTTCGTTTTTCTCGATTATTTCATGCGCTATCCGTGCAAGCATACGCTCTATGGCAGATGAATCGAAAAGAATTTTTCCCATGATACGCTCCTTTTTTGCAAAAATAAAACCTTGCCGGAAATCGGCAAGGCGCAAATTTACATAATAAAAGTATATGGCTATACTTTCTGTATATAATCCCCTTGTCGACCTCTCTGTGCCGAATTAAAAAGGTTTTTTCAAATTTCTCAAAGATTATATCACAAGTTTCCGCATTTGTAAAGGGGTTTTTGAAAAAAAGTTCATATTTTCTTCAAAAAAATTCACCGCATGCTTTGTGGCGGTAGTATATTGACTTTTTGCTCTTTCGCGTGTATAATAAAGGAAAGACAAAATCAGGTATTTTTTTCAGGAGAGATATATGGCAAAAAGGTTAACTCGCCACATGGCGAGAGAAAGTGCGGTCAGGCTCGTATATGCCTGCTCCGTAAACAGGGACGAAGATCCGGAAAAATTTCTGGAGCTTGCCGTTTCGGAGCATGAGCTCCCGGCGGATTCATTTACAAAGGAGCTTTTTTTCGGTGTCTGCAATAACCGTGAGAAGCTTGACTCGGTCATCGCGGAGAATGCGACAGGCTGGAAAATAAGCAGAATTTCAAAAATTTCGCTTGCCGTCATGCGCGTGTGCGCATATGAACTGCTCTATACGGATGTTCCTGTTGAGATAGCGATAAATGAGGCTGTCGAGATAGCAAAGGCTTATGACGACAGCAAGGCGCCTTCCTTTATAAACGGTATACTCAATGCCATAGCCAAATCGGCAAGGGACAAAGCGGCGGAAGAGAGCACCGCGGCTCCGGAAGCGCAGGCGTCGGGGGACGGGGAATAAATGAGAGTTCTCGGCATAGATACAAGCAACTATACAACATCTATAGCGGTTGCCGACGAGACGGGATACCGACACGGGAGAACAATACTTGAGGTAAAAACGGGGGAGCGTGGATTGCGGCAGAGCGACGCTCTCTTTTTGCATACAGTAAATCTTCCTCGGCTCTTTTCGGAGCTTGATATCGGAAAGACAGATGCCGTTTCCTACAGCGAAAAGCCGCGCGATATCGAAGGCTCATATATGCCTTGCTTTCTCGCGGGCAAAGCCGCCGCGACGGCGGCGGCTTCCGCCGCAGGCGTGCCGCTCTTTGCCTTTTCCCACCAGGCGGGGCATATCATGGCGGCGCTCAAAAGTTGCGAGGCGGGCGAAGAAGCGCTCGGGAGAGAATTTCTCGCATTTCATATCTCGGGAGGCACGACGGAGCTTCTCCATGTGAAAAGGAAAGCTGTCGGTTTTGATGTCGCCATAGTCGGCGAGACGCTGGATATAAACGCGGGTCAGCTTATTGACCGCGCAGGCGTGCTGCTCGGGCTGAAGTTTCCCTGCGGCATGGAGCTGGAAAAGCTTGCCGTGCAAGGAAAAACAACAAAATTACACACCTGTATAAAAAACGGTAGCTGCAACCTCTCGGGTGCGGAGAATAAAATTATACAGATGTATAACTCTGGCGAAGCGGCGGAAAACATCGCGAGATACGCGATAGATTTCGTCTGCGAGACGATACTCGGGATGAGCAGATACGCAAGAGAAGCACACCGGAGCCTGCCGATACTTTACGCAGGCGGCGTGATGCGCGACAATATAATAAGAGACAGGCTTACGGGCGAGATGGAGAATATTTATTTCGCCGAAAACGAGCTTTCCTCCGACAATGCCGTCGGCACGGCATATCTCGGGCTGGAAGCGCTGAAGGAGGGAAGATAATGGCGGAAGAGCGACAGGTCTTTACCGTTACGGCACTGAATGAATATATAAAAATGAAGCTTGAAACGGACGAAGCGCTGATGCGTGTTTTCATCCGCGGCGAGATATCGAATTTTACCAATCATAAATCGGGGCATTTCTATTTCACCGTCAAGGATGAGACGAGCCGCATCGCCGCCGTAATGTTCCGTTCGAGTGCCTCAAAGCTCGCTTTCATTCCCGAAAACGGTATGAAGGTGATAGTCGGCGGCAGAGTCAGCGCATATGTTCGCGACGGTCAGTATCAGATTTATGTCGATACACTCGAGCCGGACGGCGTGGGTGCGCTCTATATCGCATATGAGCAGCTCAAAGCCAAGCTCGGCGCAGAAGGGCTTTTCGATGAAGCAAAAAAGAAGCCACTGCCGCGGTATCCGATGCGCATAGGTGTCATCACCTCGCCGACGGGCGCGGCGATACGCGATATCATAAATATACTCGGCAGGCGTTTTCCGATAGCGGAGGTCGTGCTTTATCCGTCGCTTGTGCAGGGAGAGAGCGCCGCACCTCAGTTGATAGAGGGACTGCGGTATTTCAATGAAAAGAAGAATGTGAATGTCATCATCATCGGGCGCGGCGGCGGCTCACTCGAGGATTTGTGGGCTTTCAACAGCGAGGCGCTTGTGCGCGAGGTTGCGGCATCGGAGCTGCCCGTCATCTCGGCGGTCGGGCATGAGATAGACTTCACGCTCTGCGATTTTGCCGCCGACAGGCGCGCGCCGACACCTTCCGCCGCGGCTGAACTGGCTGTGCCGGAGAGATATGAACTGAAGCGCAAGCTCGGCAATGTCACGGCGCGGCTCGAGCTGCTCGAGGGCAAGAAGCTGGAGCTTCTGCGCAGTACGCTCGAGCGCATGAAAAAGAGTCGGGCTCTCACCGATCCGCGCAATTTCATAGACGACAAAAGAATGGCTCTCGGCGTTGCCGAGGATAAATTATACAATCGTATAACATTCCTTCTGGAACGCAAAAAGTCAGCTCTGGCGGGCAAAACGGCAAAACTGGACGCGATGAATCCGCTCTCCGTGCTCTCGCGCGGATACGGTGCTGCTTTCGCTCCCGACGGCACGGTGATAAGAAGTGCCGCGCAGGTGGAAAAGGGAAGCGACATATCGCTGATGCTCTCGGACGGCACCGTCAGAGCGACGGTATGCGACATAGTGATGAACGAAAAGGAGAAGATATAAATATGGAAAACACGGAAAAGAAAATTACATTCGAAACGGCACTCGCAAGGCTCGAGGAGATAGTGCGCGCAATGGAAAGCGGAAGTGCAAAGCTCGATGAATCGCTCGCTCTTTTCGAGGAGGGCGTGGGGCTTGTAAAATTCTGCACGGGTGAGCTTGACAATGCCGAGCAGAGAGTGAAGATTCTTCAGGCAGGCGAAGAAGGAAGCCTCGTCGAGAAGGATTTTGCAAAACCCGAATAAGGAATGAAAATACGGAGGATATACTATGGAAAAATGCAGGGAAGCTGATATAAAAAAATTACTTTCGGAAAATGCCGCGGCTGTCGAAACCGAGCTTGAAAAATACCTGAAAACGCCCGATGCGGCGCTCGAAACGCTCTATTCATCCATGCGCTACAGCGCGCTCGGCGGAGGAAAGCGCATACGCGCCTTTCTCGTAATGCAGTTTTGCAGGCTTTTCGGCGGAATGGACGCCTCGGCTATGCCTTTTGCCTGCGCTATAGAGTGCGTTCATGCGTCATCGCTTGTGCATGACGATATGCCCTGCATGGATAATGATGATTACAGGCGCGGCAAGCTGACAAACCATAAGGTTTACGGCGAGGATATAGCACTCCTCTGCGGCGACGCGCTGATAACAAAGGGCTATGAGCTTGCTTCGGAAAATGCCTTTGTGGAGCCGAAAGCCGCGCTCTCCGCGACAAATATGCTTCTTGTCTGCGCGGGTGCGCTCGGCATGATGGGCGGGCAGGAGATAGACCTGCTCGGCGAGAAAAAGGCACCCGATTTCAAGCTTCTCCTGAAAATGCACGATAAGAAAACAGGCGCGCTGATGAGAGCATCTGCGCTTCTCGGCTGTCATGCGGCGGGACTGTATATCTCCTCCGACAAGCGGCTCCATGATGCGGCAAAATATGCCACGGGCATAGGACTTGCTTTTCAGATAATAGACGATATCCTCGATGTTGAGGGCGATGCGGCACTTCTCGGAAAGGCTACGCATGCCGACGCCAAGGAGGGCAAAACGACATTCCTCTCGTTCATGGATGTGGTAAAGGCACGCGAATATGCAAAGCGCGAAACAGAGGCGGCAATAGCGGCAATCTCGGGCTATTCCGGAAGCAAAGTACTCTGCGAGCTGGCAAGCTACCTGCTTGAGAGGAAATATTGAGCATGAAAAAGACTTACACCTTGGTAAAATCTCCCGGGACTTTATACTTTTTGGGTTGGCTCAGTTATGGCGTTCTTGCGGTTCTCGGCTTTGCTGCGGGAGCAATTATTATCCTTATCCCCGGAAAATCCAATATGACGGTTCATATTGTAACGACACTGGCGGTACTTGCATTTGAATGTGCCGTGCTGTTTTATGCCCGCACCTTGAAAACAGACAAGATAAAGTTTGGTCTGAAAATCCATTTTGAAGAAAGCGGAATATTTATAAATGATACGCTTTTTTTGAAATGGAGCGAAGTAAAATCAAGCGGCATTGCGGAAATAAACGCATCGGAGTTTAGCAATTCTGTATTTGATTATATTTTTGCAAGAGGAAAAATGATATTTTTTTCATCAAAGATTCTTGATGAAGAAGAGAAGAAATCACTTAATGGATGTACGGTGATGCCCGGACTTTTGAGTATGCAGTATCGCGATGATATCATATTTGATGTAAAAAACTATTTCCCGGATTTCGATACAAATGTACAACATTTTTACAGCAGATACCGCACTATGCGCGGACTGGATTATAAATACTGGAAAAAGTCGGATTTTGAGAAATAAGAGAAATAATCTGATAAATCATGCAATGAGAATTTTTGCAGGCGGTTGACAAACAGAAAATATTGGTGTATAATAACAAATCAATACATAACCAGAGAGATGACAATTGTATTAAAAGGAGAAATATATGCAAAGAATATATGTAAAAGATATCCGTGATAATCTCGAAAAAAGCATTTTGGTTCAGGGCTTTGTCGAAAATTTCCGTGACGGCAAGGCAATGTGCTTTATAGTTCTGAAGGATATTACCGGTAAGGTGCAGATAACCATAGAAAAAGAGGGACACGAGGAGCTTCTGCCCGCACTCGGTCAGATTACCCCAGATTCCGTAATATCGGTAATCGGTGTGGCACATGAAAGCGAATATGTAAAAATGGGCGGAATTGAAATAATCCCAACCGAAATCAAGGTTGAGTCCGTAGCTGCCGCTCTTCCCATACAACGCGAAGATATTCCCGCTACCAAAAAGAAGGCTGCCGTAGCCCGTTCCGGAATCGATGACCGCATGGATTATCGCTGGATTGACTTGCGTACTGACCGTAATCAGCTTATTTTTAAGGCTCAGACGCTTTTTACAAAAGCTATGCGCGATTTCCTTTATGAACGCGGATTTTTGGAGATACATACGCCAAAGCTTATCGGTGCGGCGAGCGAGAGCGGCTCGGAGGTTTTCGAGGTCAAATATTTTGACCGCAACGCATATCTTGCTCAGAGTCCTCAGTTTTATAAGCAGATGGCAATGGCAAGCGGTTTTGACAGAATTTTCGAGGTCGGTCCCGTATTCCGCGCAGAGAAATCCTATACCAACAAGCACACCACCGAGTTCACCGGCTTCGACTTGGAATTCAGCTATATCACCTCCTTCCGCGATGTTATGAAGATGGAGGAGGAGCTTCTTACCTATGCTTTGGCAAAGGTAAAGGACGAGCTCGGAGACCAAATAAAAGAAACATTCGGCATAGAGGTAGTGGTTCCCACCACGCCGTTTCCCGTTATTACTCTGGCTGAATTATATGACAATCTGGAAAAGGATTTCGGTTATACGGTTCCTGACTCCGAAAAGGGTGATCTGACTACCGATGCCGAAAGACTCAGCTATGAGTGGGTAAAGCGCAAATATAATCATGAATTTCTCTTTATCACCGACTATTCTGCTGAAAAACGCGCATTTTACCATATGCGTGATGAGCATGGCGTTCCCGAGGGCTATGACCTTATCTGGCGCGGAGTTGAGATTACTACCGGCGCACAAAGAGAACACAGATACGATGTTCTGAAAGCACAGGCAGAAGAAAAAGGATTGGCAGAGGATGTAAAATTCTATCTCGAATTTTTCAAGTACGGTTGTCCTCCTCACGGCGGTTTCGGACTTGGTGTAGACCGCCTTACCATGCTCCTTACGGGTCTGCATATCAACGAAGCGATGTTCCTCTTCCGCAGCCCCAAGCGTCTGACTCCGTAAATTTTATCAGCCCGCTTTATAAATTTTATGGCATCTATAAACTCTCAAGCTGGCTCTTGAGACTTATAGATGCCTTTTGATTAAAACGCAACTAATGATGAATACGAAGAAAAAACACCGCTTTGAAGCATTATTAGCGAAAGTAACTTTTTGAGAATACTTTAGATGAGCCGATAGACTACGGAGAATCCACAAAAGGTGAATCTTCCGTTATGAAAAACATAGCAAAAGGGAATACCGAAATTTTCGCGGAAAATATAGCGGATGTGGTG
Source organism: uncultured Ruminococcus sp. (assembly GCA_905202255.1). Taxonomy (GTDB): domain Bacteria; phylum Bacillota; class Clostridia; order Oscillospirales; family CAG-272; genus Apopatosoma. Next base: position 36,834 of record CAJKRH010000004.1, on the reverse strand, counting down.
ACTGTCACAACGGTTTGAAAAGCAGGGAATTGATATTTCGGATTTCTGTAAATTATTTTTTCTCTTGGCAGATAAAAATTGCAAAATCCTATTGCAAAGCATAAAATTATGTGATATTATAATCACAGAAAGCCTTGCCATGCAAGTATTTTCGTGAAAAATGCCATAGACGGCTGCCTGCGGGCGGCTTTTCGTAAAGCTATTGGTTAGCCTTTGCTAACCCGCGACGGCAAAAAGACAAAACAGGGAGGAAAACAGATGGATATAAAGCAGAAAACATACAGAAGAGATTGTCTGCTCGGCGCTCTCGGCGCACTTCTGATGCTCGTCGGCGACCTGTGCCTGAGCGTGATTCCCGCGCATTCCGGCGACAGCGGGCTTTTTGCAAGAGAAGCATATCTTGACGGCTCATGGGGCGAGTGGCGTCTGCCGCTTCTCATCGTCACGGGGCTTTGCGGTATGGCGCTCGGATTTTTCACGGTTCGCGCGTCACTGACGCAGATAAAGCCGCAATATCGCAAGACGAGGGCGCTTGCCGTATGGATGCTCGCAAATGCCATATGGTCGGGCAGAGGACTGAAAGAAGCGGAGGCTGATTGACATGGGAGAAAAAATAAAACTCTCGGGAGTTCCCGAGACGATGCTGCAGACGGTTTATGCCAGAGCAAAGGAAAGCAGAGGGCGCGGCGCAGTCTGCGACAGAAAAGCCGAGGAGGTAATCGACAGGCTCGACTATGATTTTTCGCTTGCGGATAAGGACAGCGCCATGCACAGCGGCGTTATCGCGCGCACCATCGTGCTTGACGGACTGGTGTCGGCATGGCTTGTGAAAAATCCTGGCGCGGTGGTCGTAAATATAGCCTGCGGGCTTGATACGCGGTGCTACCGCACGAGCGGGTATTCTCACTGGTATAATCTCGACCTGCCGGAGACTATCTCCGTGCGTGAAAAGCTCCTGCCGGAGAGCGGCGATATCTCGCAGATAGCCATGTCCGCCATGGACGACTGGGGCGGCGCGATAGCAGAGAACGGCACGGCGGCACTCGTGATAATCGAGGGACTGACGATGTATCTCCGCGAGGAAGATGTAAAGCGCATTTTCGCCGTTATTTCGGAAAGATTCGGTCACGCTACGGTTTTTGTCGAAACCATGAACCCCATGGTGGCGCGTCGCTTCAAGGAGAAATCCATCGAGGGAAGCCATGCAAAATTCACATGGGGAATAAAGGGCGGCAGGGAGCTTGCGGCTCTTCTGCCTGATTTCCGTTTTTCCGAGGAGCACAGCCTGACAGAGGGCATGGCTGAATTTGTGCCGGTATATAAGCTGCTTGACAAAATAGGTTTTATACGCAATATATCAAATAAAATAGTTATACTGGAGAAGTGAGATGAAGTATTTTGAATTCGGGAGGGGAAATCCCGAGCTGATGGTCATGCTCCATGGCGGCGGTATATGCTATCGCGGTGCGATTCCTGTGGTGCAGGAGCTGGCAAAGGTCTATCATGTCGTGCTTGTCGCCTATGACGGATTTAATCCCGACGAGCCGGAAACGGAATTCATATCCACGCGTGATGAGGCAAAGCGGCTCGGAGACTACATCGCAGAGCACTACGGCGGGAAGATAGATATTCTCTACGGCGTTTCCTACGGTACTTTTGTGCTCATGGATGTGCTCGCGGACGAGCGGCTGACTGTCACAACGACCATCGCCGACGGTATGCCGACTATGGACTATGCGGATATCAAAAATCCCGTATTGCAGAATATCTATCTCTTTTTCCTGACAGGTTTTGCTTATCGCCTCATAGGCAAGGCGGGTCCCATACGCAAAAAGATAGTCTGCAAAATGATGGGGCGCACTGAGGAATCTTTTGACCGCATCGTCTATCGCGATGCGACATGGCGCAGCTGGGTAAATCAGGACAGATGCATGATAGGGCGGCATAAGGATTTCGGGCTTTTTGAGAGAACGGATATGTATATCTGGCACGGAATCAAAAGCTCAACGGAAAAGAAACTGGCAAAGCATATAAAGGAGTGGCAGGACAAGGGCTACGCCTTTACATACAAAGTTTTCCCGAATATGGGACACGGAACGCTCGCGGGCGAGCATCCCGAAGAATTTTCAAAGGAAGTACAGGCGGCGCACAGGCGCTCCCTCGAGAGGTGAAAGTATGTCAAAGAAAGCAACTGAATTTCAGAGAAAATCAATGAGCAGGATGTATCGCGGCAAAGAGATTTTCAAGCCGTTGAATACGGGGTGGATAGATGAAAATGTTGCCTGCGTGCGCGAATGGGTGGCGAATATCTTCTTTTACCGCAAGGGCGATACCACTATAATGATAGACGCGGGCTACAATTACGAGCGGCTGGAGGAAAAGATGGGCTGGCTCGGGATAAATCCGAAATCCATCCGCCATATCCTCATCACCCATCAGGATACCGACCATGTCGGCGCAGTGGAGGCAGACAGCCCCGGGCTTTTCAAAAAGGCGATGCTCCATATCGGCGATGTCGAAAACCGCTATCTGACGGGCGAGGTTCGCCGAAATGTTATCTACCATATGTACAAACTGCCGCAGGTGACGATAAACAACAAAAAACAGCTTCTGCGCGACGGCGAAACTTTCCGCATAGGCGATATAAAGATTCATTGCTTCCTTGTTCCCGGGCATACATGGGGACATATGGTGTATCTCATCGATGATAAGTATCTTTTCACGGGCGATACGATATGGCTCGGAGCCGACGGCGGCTACAGCTTCATTTCCGCTCTCGCGGAGGATAATAAGCTCGCCGTGAAATCGCTTGCCGTGCTTGAGACCAAACTGAAGAAAATGGGCATAAAACCGCTCTTCATCACAGGGCATACGGGCTGGACGGACAATTTTGAATTTGCCTTTGCGCATAAGGATAAACTCTGCTCACCTTTCAAAAAGAAAGTTCATGACCCGTCGGCGCCTTATGACGCCTACGACGAATCGGACGATACCGAAGAGGGCGCAAAAAGCGGATTTCTGAAAGGAGTCGGAAGATGAAAGACAGCGAGCTTAAATTTGACCGCACCTGCCATGTGCTTTATTCAAAGCCATGCAAAAAGGAAATTCAAAAGAAAATCGCTCTGCATTATCCGACGGAGAAAAGGGAAGCGGTATGGGAAAAAATACAGCTGAAATATGTGAAATTTCTTTCCGAATGGCGCACTGACCTCGGTGGGAAAAAGAATTTTCATAACGGCAATGGCGGCACATATGACTGCATAGCAATCATGAGTTATTATGATGTGTGCAGAGATGTCACATCTTTCCGCGAGATAGAAGAGATTGAGGAAAATCTGATACTGCCTGCATTCCGCAAGCTGAAATTTGTCGATTGCAATAAGCCTTTCTGGCGCAAACTTATGTATAAGGCTTTTACGCGGGCAAAATCTGGCTGTGACAAATGGCACGATTATGAGATGAATGTTTCGCCTTACGATAAGGACAAGCCGATATATTATGAATTTACGGCGTGTCCCGCCGCGGAGTTTGCAAAAAAGTTCGGTTTTGATGACATCATGCCCGCACTCTGCAATGTCGATTTTGCATCCATGGAGCTTTTGCATGCGAAGCTCATACGCACGACTACCTGCGCAAACGGCTGCAAATGCGATTATGCCATTTGCGGAGACAGGGACGCTTATGCGAAAGAGCATCCCGAATATCGCGACGAGGCGGGTTATCGCAGAAACAAATAAAAACTGACAAAAGGAGTGTGAGAGAAAGTGGAGGTATTTTTCGGACTGCTGATTCCGTTTCTCGGGACATCGCTCGGTGCGGCTTGCGTATTCTTCATGAAAAAATCGCTCGGCGATTTGGTTCAGCGTGCGCTCGCGGGATTTGCCGCGGGTGTGATGGTAGCCGCATCAGTATGGAGCCTGCTGATTCCCGCGATAGAGCAATCGGAGGGTATGGGAACTTTTGCCTTTCTGCCCGCTTTCATCGGATTCTGGATAGGCGTGCTTTTTCTGCTCGCGCTCGACCATCTCATTCCTCATCTCCATGTCGGAAGCGACGAGACGGAGGGACCGAAAAGCAAGCTTGGGCGCACTACGATGATGGTTCTGGCGGTGACACTGCATAATATACCGGAGGGAATGGCTGTCGGCGTTATGTATGCGGGCTTGCTCTCGGGAAATATGCAGATAACGGCGGCAAGCGCACTTGCTCTCTCCATAGGAATAGCAATCCAGAATTTCCCCGAGGGCGCTATAATATCGATGCCGCTGCGAGCCGAGGGCGAAAGCAAGGGCAAAGCTTTTCTCGGCGGCGTGCTCTCGGGCATAGTGGAGCCGATAGGCGCGATACTCACCATAATAGCCGCGCAGTTTATAGTTCCCGCGCTGCCGTATCTGCTCAGCTTTGCCGCGGGCGCGATGGTCTATGTCGTGGTGGAGGAGCTGATACCCGAAATGTCGCAGGGCAGACATTCAAATATCGGCACGATATTCTTTGCCGTCGGATTCAGTATCATGATGATGCTCGATGTAGCATTGGGATAAATAAAAGGAGAAACGAAAAATGATTTTACAGACTCTTCTGGAGGGATTCGGACTGGGCGTGCTGCTCGTCCTCGTATGTGCTTTCGGCATACGCAAAGGCGCTGTCGGCATGGTGCATCTTTACAGCCCTGAGGTGCAGGAAAGATGCGTGAAGCTCGGGCTGACGACGCACGAAAGGATAAAGAAAAACAAGATAATTTTCAAGGCGCTCTGTATTCCCGGTTATCTTGCGTACATACTGGCGTTTACATATGCCGTAAACGGCGCGAGGGGTTTTCTTTCGGGTTTCTGGCAGATGCTTGTTATTCTCTCCGTGATGAACATTATCGACCGTTTCCTTGTGGACGGCTTCTGGGTAGGGCATACCAAGGCATGGACTATCCCGGGGACAGAGGATTTGAAGCCGTATATAACGGGAAAGGATAAATGCAAAAAATGGATTTTCGGCACGGTCGGCATGGCGATAATCTCGGCGGTGCTCTCGGGAATCATGATGATATTCGTTCGCTGATGCAAGGAGGTATTTATGAAGTATAAAATAGAAAAAAACACCGTTCAGGAAACGCTGATTATCCCGCTTTACGGGAGAAAAATGTGCTCGCAGCTTTATCCGTCGCTCTATCGCGACGAAACGGCACTGCGCCTGATGAATGAGATAGATTATGATTTTTCGTTGCTTGAGAAAAAATCGGGAAGCCTGATGCAGCGTTTCGGCTTTCTCGAAGCTGCCATGCGGCAGAATGACCTTGCCTTTGAGGTGCGCGATTATCTGAAATCGCATCCGAAAGCGGCGGTTGTCAATCTCGGTTGCGGACTGGACAGCACGGGGCGAAACTGCGATAACGGAAGCTGCAGGATATATAATCTGGATTTTCCGGATGTCATCGCCGTGCGGAATGAACTTCTTCCCGCGGGAGAGAGGGAGGAGAATATCCCCTGCAATCTCAACGATACCGCATGGTTTGATAAAATCGATGCTTCCGAGGGTGCCGTATTTTTTGCGGCGGGAGTTTTCTATTATTTTCTCGCGGAGCAGGTCAGGACGCTTGTGCGGGCGATGGCGGATGCTTTCCCGGACGGCGTGCTTGTTTTTGATGCGGCAAACAAAAAAGCCGTGAAGCTGATGCTGAAAACATGGCTGAAAGATGCCGAAATCAAGGATGTCGGCGCATATTTTGCCGTCTCCGATGCGAAAAGCGAGCTTTCCGCATGGGACAGCCGCCTGAGCCTTTCGAGCCGCGGCTATATGCTCGGCTATAACGACCTTCGCGACCCGTCGGTGAGCGGATTTTTCCGATTTTTATCAAAGGTCGGCGACGGTATGATGAAAATGCAGATTGTCAGGATTGGATTCGGAGGCAGAAAATGAAAGCGAGTAAAGAAAGACGGGCACTCATCGCGGGTATGATTGGGTGTTTGCTCTATGTTATCTTTGCAATCCTATCGCTTTTGCGGGAATTGTCGGAAACCTTTTCACGCTTCTGCCATGGCCGCTTAATCAGATTGACCACGGAACGGAGTCCGCAGGTCATCTGTTGGTTTTATTACTCGGACTGATTTTACTTCGTGAAATGGTTAAAAACAAAGAATGGAGTGAGAAAATACAATGAAATACGCCGGAATGCCCATGGGAATGTGGGTGCTTTTTGCAAAATCGTTCAGAGAACAGCTATGCGCCGTATTCGGCTATGATGAAAAAACGGCAAAGGAAACAGCCGCAAAGGCAAAGCCGAAATATAAGGAAATCATCGCGGGTCTGCCGGAATTTGAGAAAGCCGACCGCTTTAAAATGAATATAGTAAACTGCGCCATGATAGGTGCATTTATCCTTTCCATGCCGGAGCGTCCTGATGTCGCGCGGCTGACGGATTACTATGCAAAATCCATGATGACAAAGCCGATGAAATGGTTTTGCTGCAAGAGCGGAAAGGGAAAATTCAGCGAAAAGGATATTGCGGGCATGAAAGCGACGGCAAAGCTGAAAGCCGCCGACCGAAATCCTTATTCATGGAATATGGATTTCTATGAATATCCCGACGGGAGCGGATACGAGGGCAGATTCACAAAATGCGGAATCTGCGCCCTGATGAAAAAGCTCGGGCTCTATGACCTCACGCCTGCTCTCTGCCATCTCGATTATACCATGAGCGAGGCGGGCGGCGCAACGGACTTTGTCCGCGAATATACCATAGCTTCCGGCAGTCCCTACTGCGACTGCGGATATAAGAAGAAACATTGAAATCTAACGGAAGCATAAAAATCCCCGCTGTCTGCGGCTTTCAGCAGACGGCGGGGATTTTTATAATTGCACAGCACTCCTTAAAACAAAAAAATGAGTCCGGGTTTCACCGGACTCATTTTTTATTTTGTTCAAAGCGGGTTATCAGCCTACGGTATAAACAAATTTATATACGCCGCCGTCCTTGAGCTGGAGGGAGCTTGCGCCGACTTCGCTCATCTTATCGCCGTCATAGAGTGCCCACCATGACTGGTTTGCGGCATAGTCTGCTTTCAGACCGTTTACGGTGTCTATCATCAGACCCCATTCGCTGTCCGAACCTGAAACAAGCTTCTCATCAAGAAGCGCATCTGCGAGATTCTCGCGGTCGGTCTTGATATTGAATGTTGTCTCTTCTGCCTTATCGTTTACCACGATAACCGTAATGGAATACTTCTTCTCGACTTCTTTTTCACCGCATGCTACAAAAAGGCATGACAGCGCAATCATCATAACAGCGAGCAGAAGCGCCGAAATTCTTCTGAAATTCTTCATTTTTGTCTTTCTCCTTGCTTTTTTTGCCCATAGGCTTTCATTATATCTATTTTATCATATGTGCCTGCTTCGGTCAATGAAAATAATCCGCTCTTTTTGGTAATAATCAGCCATTTTTATATTATTTAATTTTTTTCAAAAAGGCTTTACTTTTTCCTTTTTTTGTACTATAATTTAATACATAAACATTTATTTCAGAAAGGCAAGTAAATATGAGGCAGTATCTTCTTCCCGAGAAAGGCAATTTTTATAAAGCGAATATGCATATGCATACAACGGTATCCGACGGCTGCTGGACACCCGAGCAGGCGAAGGAGGAATACAAGAAGCGCGGCTATTCCATAATGGCATATACCGATCATGAGGTTATGATACCGCATGATGAGCTCAACGATGAAAACTTTCTCACTATCCTTTCCACAGAGATAGCGGTAAATGCGCCTTGGAGTGAAAAAGGCTTCTGGTATGTTCCTACATATCATATAAATATATATGCAAAAGACCCGCATGAAACTGTAAATCCGCTTTTCACCGAGGAAAAGGTTTTCCCGAAGTCACGCGAGCTTGTGACAGATGAGATGCGAAAGGTTCATTACGAGCGCCACTACAGCGTAGAGGCTATGAACGAAATGATAGCAACGGCAAATAAGGCAGGCTTTCTCGTTTCATATAACCATCCTTTCTGGTCCATTCAGGGATATGAGGATTATATCGGGCTTGAGGGCGTATGGGGAGTAGAGCTTGCCAACTACGGCTGCTTCCGCATGGGATATCAGCTTGACAACAGCATGCAGCCTATAGACGATATGCTGAGAAAAGGCAAGCGTGTTTTCCCGCTGGCAACCGATGATGCGCACAATCCGCCCGATTGCTTCGGCAGCTTCATAGTGCTGAAAGCCGACAGGCTTGAGTATCATACGGTAATGGACGCTCTGGAGCGCGGTGATTTCTATGCTTCGCTCGGTCCCACAATAGATGAGCTTTATATTGAGGACGGAATAGTTCATATTTCCTGCTCGGAGGCAAGACTCATTTCGCTCACTACGGAATGTCGCTTTGCCGCATTTGCCGGAGATAATCATGAAAAAACTCTGACGAGCGCCGATTTCAATATAAACAAGTATCTCGAGCTCAGTCGCGATACCACAAAGAAAGGACTTCCCGCAAAGCCTTATTTCCGCATAACCGTGCAGGATAAAGAGGGAAGAACAGCCCATACAAGAGCATATTTTGCAGACGAGCTTCTCTGATTATTGCCCATTAAGAAATAGCAAAAAGGACTGCGCTGTCAGCCCTTTTTGCAATTAAAAAGGAGGTGCGATGTTGAAATTCGCAAGGAAGCTGATAGCTCCCATAATATGTATTGCTTTTATCGGTGTCGCTCTTCTGTCCAATGCCGCGAAAATCGGCGGCTTTATACCGAAGGTTTTCGAAGCATTCGCACCTGTTTTCGCTGGTTTTTGCATCGCTTTCGTGGCAAATCTTGTTCTCGGCAGGCTTGAGAAACTCTGGGACAGGATTTTCAGAAAGAAAAAGACATCGTTTCGGCTCAGGCGCGGAATATGCCTTGTCCTCAGCGAGATAATCATTCTCGGGTCGCTTTCGCTTATATTTTTCGTCGTGATTCCGCATCTCGCGGGCGCGATATCATCGTTTGTGGCAAATCTTTCCGTCTATGCGGGAAATCTGCGGCATTATTGGGAGAAGATAAGCGAATTTCTTGCACGATTTTCGATAGTTCTGCCCGAAATACCGCAGGAGCAGGACAAAATAATCGAATCCATCACGGACTTCCTCTCGAAAAACGGCAATATGCTCGTGGATAAGGCTTTTAATGTTATGGTGAAAGCGGGCAACGCCCTTGTCTCGGTAATCGTGGCGTTCACTATTTCTGTTTATGTGCTCCTGCGAAAGGAACAGCTCGGCGCACAGATGCGAAAGCTGATACACGGCATATTTTCCGAAGAGAGCTACAGGAAAATCTATGACTTTTTCGCGCTCTGCAATGATTGCTTCTCGAATTTCGTGACAGGTCAGCTTGCCGAGGTCGTGATAAACACGCTGCTTTGTCTTATCGGCATGCTGATACTGCGCATGCCTTATGCGCTGATGATTTCCGTGCTCGTCGGCATAACGGCGCTGATACCTGTTTTCGGTGCTTTCATCGGTTCGGGCGCGGGCGCGCTGCTGATACTGCTTGTAGACCCGATAAAGGCGATATGGTTTGTGATATTCATCATCGCGATGCAGCAGGTGGACGGAAACATCATATATCCGAGAGTCGTCGGCAAATCCGTGGGACTGCCGAGCATGCTTGTTTTTGTGGCGGTGACCGTCGGCGGAAACGCTTTCGGAATACTCGGAATGCTTTTTGCCGTCCCGGTCTGCACTATAGTATATACCTTGCTCGGTCGTCTTGTCGATTCCAAGGAAGCGAAAAAGAAAAAGAGCGGGGAAGAACCCGAGAACGGCGAAGAACCCGAGAACGGCGAAGAACCCGAGGGCGGCGAAGAACCCGAGAGCGGGGAAACATCGGAAAAGTGCGATGCGGCGGAGCCGCATGAATAAAAAATTAAAACGGAGACAAGATATGGAAGAGGTAAAAGCAGGCAGATACAGACATTTCAAAGGAAATGAATATGAGGTGCTTTTCATCGCTAAGCACTCGGAAACGCTCGAGCCGATGGTGGTCTACCGCGCGCTCTACGGCGAGGGCGGAGTTTGGGTGCGTCCTCTCTCAATGTGGAACGAAACGGTCACTCACGACGGTAAAAAGCAAAAGAGATTTTCCTTTATAGGCTGATTTATCTGCAATATTATGATAATAATATATTCATAAAACATATTATGGAGATATATTTATGAAAAAAATAATGCTCGTATTCGGCACTCGTCCCGAAGCGATAAAAATGTGTCCGCTCGTGTGTGAGCTTCGGAGGAGACCGAATATTTCCACCTGCGTATGCGTGACGGGACAGCACAGGGCTATGCTCGACGAGGCGCTTGCCGCTTTCGGAGTGAAGCCGGATTATGACCTTGCGCTCATGCGCGAGGGGCAGTCGCTCTTTGATATAACAACAGGCGTTATCTGCGGAATGAAAGATGTGCTCGCGGCGGAGAAGCCCGATGTCGTGCTTGTGCACGGAGATACGACGAGTGCTTTTGCGGCGGCGCTCTCGGCATACTATATGAAGATACCCGTCGGTCATGTCGAGGCGGGTCTGCGCACGCACAATCTCTATTCGCCATACCCCGAGGAATTCAACCGCAATGCCGTAGACATAATTGCGAAATATCGCTTCTGCCCGACGGAAAAGAGCAGTGAAAACCTTGCCGCAGAAGGCATTTCGGACGGTATATACATTACGGGAAATACCGTCATCGACGCACTGAAAACGACCGTGAAAAAAGGGTTTTCACATCCGCTTCTTGAATGGGCGGGCGAAAAAAGGCTTGTACTGATAACGGCGCACAGGCGGGAAAATATCGGTGAGCCGCTCGAAAAAATGCTTTGCGGGATACGCGAGGCGATAGAAGCACATCCGGATACGCGGGCGGTATATCCCGTTCATCCGAATCCGGCGGTTAGAAAAACGGCGGAGAAGGTTTTTGCCGGATGCGATGCGGTGCGCCTCTGCGAGCCGCTTTCGGTGGTGGATTTTCATAATATTCTTGCCCGCTGCTACCTCGTGATGACGGACAGCGGCGGCATTCAGGAGGAGGCGACGGCTCTCGGCAAGCCGACGCTCGTGATGCGGAATACGACAGAGCGACCCGAGGGGATAACCTCGGGTACACTGCGGCTCGTCGGCACGGATGAAAATGCGGTCTCGCGCGCTCTCTCGGCACTGCTTGACGATGCCGATGAATACGGCAAAATGGCGCACAGTGCCTGCCCCTACGGCGACGGAAAAGCCTGCGTGAGAATAGCGGATATTCTCGAAAAATGAGTAAAAACAAGCAAAATAAGGTCGGGCGATATGCCCGACTTTTTTGCGTAAAATGACATGATAATTATATTAAAAGCTATATTGCAAATCAAAAAAGAAATCAATTCAAATCACTTCGCCGCGGTGCCTTCCGATGACGCGCAGCGAAGTTGTGAATTTGTTTTAAACATCGGCTAAATGACTTGACAAATCTTATATATTTGTATATAATAAGACTTGAAGACGGGCGGGGCGGACGCGCCTTTTCCCGACTTTGATAAAATGCAAGCGGCAAACTAAAAAAGCGGCTTTTTTGCATGGCGATGATTTCGGCAGGGGAAGCCGAAAAGCGGTATCGCTTTTTGAAAAGTGAGCGTCTTTGCCGAAAATATTTGCAAAATCGGAGGAAATATGAAAAAAAGGATTTTATCATTTGCACTCGTGCTGTTGTTCTGCTTCAGCATGATAGGCACGGTTGACCTGACAGGCGAACATTCGCATGTTCATGCCGATGCCACAGGCGGTTCATCCACCACTCTCGGAGTTTTGGATTATACCGATAAATCAATCACGATACATACCGTTGATGCAACACAGGGCTACTATGTTACCGTCACCGGTCCGAATAACTATAGTGAAAGCACGCAGGCAGACACGGTGAATGTTGACAAAGGCATCAGCCAGACGATATTCAGCGGAATGCAGGCAGGCGAGGAGTATACTCTTACGCTTTTTAATAACAGCGGAAAAGTAACATCCATAACACAGAAGACAAAAACTTCCGCTCCTGCCGCTCCCTCTGCCCCCACTTATTCAAGTTACGGCTCTACAAATATCACGCTCAATACAAGTGCCGATTATGAATACAGCCTTGACGGTGGCGCTACATGGCAGCAGGGTAATGCGGGAAAGACTACTTTCTACTATGAAAACCAGGCTCTTGTTGGCAACAGAGTGAAAATCAAGGCAGGCACGACATATACTATTTATGCCCGCGTTGCCGAGACTACAACATCCGAGCCGAGCGCAAACAGCCCCGCTCTTACTATCACGACTGTTCCTGTTCCGACGGGCATTGAATTTTCCAATATAGACAAAACCAGCTTCACGGTTAAGACTGTAGACGGCGTTGAGTACAGTATCGACGGCGATACATATCAGCGCACAGGTACATTTACTGGTATTACAGCAGGTAGCGCATATACATTATATGCACGCTACGCCGCAGACTCTTCAAAGAGCAGCGCGGCAGGCGATGCTTACAGACAGACGGTTATACTTCCTGTTATCAGCGCGGCTACTTCGGTAAAGAATGACACAATCCATCTTACATTAAGCTTTAATTCCGGAACATTTACGCTGAGCAATATCAAATACAGAATCGAAGTCAAATATACATTCGGCGGTCCTCAGACAGTTGTTCTCGAGAGCACACCCGGTCAGGAGCCGAGCGTATATCCCAACATGCCGACATCTCTTGAGATAAATACGAATCTTTCTCCTTCTACATCCGGCGCAAAGTATTCCGCGGTAATAACGGCTATCGTATGCGGAACAGAGCACAACATCTTCACCGCAACAGACGCTCCTCTCGAGGGAACACATACTCATTCATACGCACCCGCAACCTGCACAGAGCCTGCAAAGTGCTCATGTGGTGCAACAAGCGGCAATCCCCTCGGACATGACTGGGAAGCCGCTACATGCCAGTCGCCCAAGAAATGTAAGCGTTGCAATGCAACGGAAGGCAAGGCTGACCCCACCGCTCATGTAGACACCGACAATAACGGCAGATGCGACCGCTGCAACGCAGTGGTCTGCGTACATGACTGGTCTCCCAAGAATCCGAGCTGCACGCAGGATCAGACCTGTACAAAGTGCGGTGCCACAAAGGCAGCGCCGGGCCATACATTTGAGGCGGCTACCTGCACGGATCCCAAGAAGTGCAAGGTCTGCGGTACAAAAGAAGGCAACGCTCTCGGACACACTCCCAACTCAAGCAATATCTGTACGCGTTGCAATAAGCGGCTCGTTACCCACGACTACAACGATACCAAAGTTCACAAAACCTGCCCTTACTGCAAAAAGTGTCTCAATGCTCTTTGCGTGGCATACATCGGTTGCGACGGCACGGCAAGCGGATGCAACGGTTCTTCCACAGGCAAGGTTCCTCACGGTCCAACACATACTACCTCTATTTGCTCAAAGTGCGGTAGCTGCTTCATGGCTGACTGTGAAGAGTATATAGGCTGTACACCCACAAAGTGCGCAAAGAATCCTTACGGCGGCACAATAGAGCATAGTGCTTTCCATGATGTATGGGGCAAATGCCCTAAGTGCGGCAGCTGCCTCTATTCCGAATGCAAGAACTACAGAGGCTGTAGCGAGACGAGATGTCTCAATCAGGGCGGCGGCTCCGGTCACCTTTCAACCCATGCGACATGCTCGGTCTGCGGTTTCTGCCTTGTTCCCACCTGTCCGCTCTACAAGGGCTGCACAACCACGGATTGCAACAACAGACCCGATCCCAATGCTTGCTCACACGAATGGGAAGTAATAAAATATGAAATCGTTCCCTGCTCCGAAGAAGCCAAGGAATGGGGCGGCGGCAGCGGTACCTTCAAGTGCAAGAAGTGTCTGAAGGAAGAGGTCAGAGCGGTTCCCGCTTCCGGCCATACCTACGGTGAAAGAGAGAGACTTGCAAACGGCACATGGATTCAGAAATGCACAATGTGCGGCACGATTCAGGTTTGCGCCGATCAGACATGCGGACATGATTTCAATAAATATTTCGTGCTCCAGAGAACAGCTTCTACAGACTGCACAGTCGGCGGCGTATGGACATATATCTGTACTCATGCAAACTGCGGATTCACTGTTACAAAAACGGTTTCCGCAGGCGCACATAAGTTTGATGGCGGCGTTATCACAACTCCCGCTACAAACACGACTGCCGGCGTAAAGACATATACCTGCTCAGTCTGCGGCAAGACAAAAACAGAAACTATCCCCGCTACAAATCCCTGCGCCGCAGGTCATAAATACGGTGACTGGGTTATAACAAAGGTTGCCACATGCACCACGGCAGGTTCAAAAACGCGCACCTGCTCCGTATGTCACAATACGGATACAGAGGGAATAGCCGCTACAGGACATTCCTTCAGCGAATATGTTGTAGTGAAGAATTCCACATGTAAGGAAGCGGGCTACAGAGTTTGCTCATGCATCAAGTGCGGCACCGAAAAGAGAGAGGATCTCCCTCTGTCAGACCACAAGATGGTTCTTGTTTCCAGCAAGGAAGCAACCTGCGTTGCAGACGGTTCTACCGTATACGAATGCAGCGTATGCGGTACACGCAAGGAAACAACAACACCCGCAACAGGCAAGCACAGCTTCATTGACGACGGTGAAAACGCAAAGAAATGCGTTGCCTGCGGTTTCAGATATGAAATCGTAAACGACGGCAACAAGAAGCTCCTCAGACTTTCCGACGGCAATGTTTCTCTCACTGTTACGGGAAGCAACGCCGATACATATTTCTACAGTGTTTCCGAGAAGTCTTCCGGCGATTACAGCTGGTTCGATTCATGGATGAAATTCCTGAAGGAAAAGGGAGAGGTTTCTTCCGATGCCGCTCTTATAAAGGCATATACCGTTGAAATGACAAACTCGGGCGAAAAGGTTGCTCTTGACAATTCCATGAGTGCTACAATACTTCTTCCCGAGGAAAACAAGAAGACATCCGTCAAGGTTTATACGATAAAGGGCAATGCTCCAGTTGAGATTACAGATTTCAAACGCAGCGGAAGCAAGATTACCGTTTCGGGCGAAGGTCTCAGCGAAAGCACAGGCGAATTCTTCGTAATCTCCGCAAAGACAGCGAAGAAATCCAATCCCGCAGTTGCAATAGTTATCGGTATCGTTGCTGTTGTTGCTGTTGCCGGCGTCGGAGGCTACTTCCTCTATAAGAAGGGCTTCTTCAGCTCGGCTGAATAATCGACATATTGAACAGTAAAAAAGGGGACGAAAGTCCCCTTTTTGCATAAAATATTTTTACAGACTATTGACTTCTTTTATCATTAGTGATAGAATATACTAAAATATCGGCACGCAAAAGCCGATAAATAAAATCTCTTTGAAGTTTTTCGGGAAAGTGGCAGATGCCCGCCGAAGGAGCAATACTCTCAGGCATCCGAATAAAAAGGATAGGACCGGAAAATACAGAGAACTCTGGAGAAACCCGTTTGGGTGCCGAAGGTGCAAGGCAAAAGCCGAATCTCTCAGGCAAAAGGACAGAGCAAATTTTCACTGTGCGTATCTTAACCGTATTTTCGGCGTGATATATCGCAGAAATATTGCTTTTTCTGATTTGTTTGCGGAGCTGCCCGAGGTACGGACGGCTCCTATTTTCATTTTTTGGAGGAAAGCTTTATGACCGGATTTTTAAACGCACTCAACGACATAGTGGTGAAAATCGACAATATCCTTGCCGATTATGCCATCACGATTCTTCTCATCGCCTGCGGACTTTTCTTTACCTTCCGCACAAAATTTGTGCAGATACGCTGCTTCGGAGAAGGCTGGCGGAGAATGTTCGGCGAGTTCAGCCTGAACGGCAAAAAAGCAGGCAAGGACGGCATGAGCTCGTTTCAGGCTTTGACAACGGCTATTGCCGCGCAGGTCGGCACGGGAAATATTGTCGGTGCCTGCGGTGCTATACTCATAGGCGGACCCGGTGCCATATTCTGGATGTGGCTGATAGCTTTTCTCGGCATGGCTACGATATATGCCGAGGCAACTCTAGCGCAGAAAACAAAGCAGACGGATGAAAACGGAGAGGTTGTCGGCGGTCCTGTATATTATATAAAGGAAGCTTTCCGCGGGAAATTCGGAAAGGCGCTTGCCGTATTCTTCTCGATAGCGGCGATACTGGCGCTCGGACTTATGGGTGCTATGGTTCAGTCAAATTCCATAGGTGAATCCATGAACAATGCCTTCGGCATACCTGCGTGGGCAGTCGGTCTGGCGATTACTCTGCTTGCGGCGCTTGTATTTTTCGGCGGCTCCAAACGGCTTGCTTCCGTGACGGAAAAGATGGTTCCCGTAATGGCGCTTATCTATATCGTCGGCTCTCTTGCGATAATCTGCGTGAGAATAAAATATGTGCCGGAGACATTCGGCATGATATTCAGATATGCTTTCCGACCCGATGCACTTATCGGCGGCGGAATCGGCTATGCGCTGAAAACAGCCATATCGCAGGGTGCGAAGCGCGGTCTTTTCTCCAATGAAGCGGGCATGGGCTCAACGCCGCATGCGCATGCCATCGCCAAGGTGAAAAATCCGCATGAACAGGGTGTTGTCGCCATGATAGGCGTATTTATAGACACATTTGTCGTGCTGACGCTGACGGCACTAGTCGTCATTTCAACGATGTATGCGGGTCATGACGGGCTTTCGGGCATTGCGGGATATGAAAAGACAAATCTCGCGCAGGCGGCGTTTTCGTCCGTATTCGGAGATAAGATAGGCGGCGCTTTTGTCGCGGTGTGCCTCCTGTTCTTCGCTTTTTCAACGATAATCAGCTGGAATTATTTCGGCAGGCTGAAT
Organism: uncultured Ruminococcus sp.; assembly: GCA_905202255.1. GTDB lineage: Bacteria > Bacillota > Clostridia > Oscillospirales > CAG-272 > Apopatosoma. Next base: position 19,981 of record CAJKRH010000004.1, on the reverse strand, counting down.
ATAGTATCGCTTTTCGGAAACAGAAAGTCGGCACTGATAATATATAATTTCGTGTCGCTTGCCTGCGTTTTTGTCGGTTCCATGCTCTATAATGACCTCGTGTGGAACCTGCAGGATGTTTTTGATCTGCTCCTTGTTATCCCCAATGTAATAGCGCTTTTCGCTCTGAGCAGCTTCGTGGCAAAGGAAGCAAGACGCAAAAAAGAACTGCTTCCTCCCGAGAAAAAGAAAGAAAAAGCAGTAAGACAGTAATAAAAATAAGAGGGCGCGGAAAACTGCGCCCTGCCAAAGCGTCGAAAAAACATAAATTCAGAAATTAGTTTTGGCGATACATAGAATCGGCAACAAAAGAAAGCCTTCCCCAGTGGGGAATTGACCGATTTGCGAAGCAAACGCGGTCGGCGTCGCCGAGACAGGGGAAGGTGGTAGCCGTAGGCGACGGATGAGGTGTTTACAGATAAATTATAGTAATATTTGCGTCAAAATTTCAATTTTACTCCTCATCCACCGCTATCGCGGTTCCCCTTCTCCCGCAGGAGAAGGCTATACAAAAAAATACTTTTATCTATCTGTTTTTACAGTGAAAAATACTTTTTCGACACAACAAAGCAGGGCGCGGAAAACCGCGCCCTGCTTTTATACACATATTCGTTTTCAGAGTTCCACTTTATTTGCCTTTATCTCGTTTTCGCCGCCGAGGAAAATCCATGCGTTTGCCGAGAAGCGCTCGGGCGCATCGGAAACAAAATATTTCACCTCGCCGCGCGTGCTGCCGGAAGCGATGCCCATGGAGTTCAGCACATGAAGAAGCTCATGCGCCGCTTCCTTTGCAGGATCTACAAGCGCGACATCTGGCATGAAATCGGCTATTATTTCCGATATGATAGGGAAGTGTGTGCAGCCGAGAATAAGTACATCGGGAGAAAAAGCCTTCATTTCCGCGAGATAATGGCGGCACATGAGGCGTGTTATCTCGCAATCGCGCGAGATAAATCCGTTTTCCACGAGCGGCACAAATAGCGGACAGGCAATGCTTTTCAGTTTGGCATCTGGCATAATCTCATGAATCTTTCGCTCGAAAATACCGCTGTTTACTGTCGTTTCCGTGCCGATTATGCCTATTTTGCCGCCATGGCAGAGCGAAACGGCTTTTTTTACCGCGCCGTCGACAACGCCGAGAAGAGGAACGGGACACTCGCCCGCAAAATCTTCGAGCACAGATGAACTGACCGTGCCGCAGGCGGCAAGTATCATTTTCACATCGTGTGAGAGAAGAAAAGCGATATCCTCGGCGGCGTATTTGCGCAGTGTCTGAATGGAACGGGAGCCGTAAGGCACCCTGCCTGTATCGCCGAAATAGATTATATCCTCTCCGGGGAGTATTTTTGTGAGCTCGGAAACGGCGCAAAGCCCGCCGAGTCCGCTGTCAAAAACGCCTATCGGTCGTCTGTCCATGGTTATTCTTCCTTTCGAAAAATCACAGCCGCGCGCGGATTTCCGCCGTAATCACGGAAAACCTCACAGCCAAGCCCGAATGATGCGGCGAGGTTTTTTATTTCGCTCTCCTCGTCGTATCCTATCTCAAAAATTATTTTTCCGTCGGCTTTCAGATGAGAGGGCGCATAGCGCAGTATCGCGCGGTAAAAATCCATGCCGTCGCCGCCGCCGTCGAGCGCGATATACGGCTCATATGCGATGCTCTCGCCGAGCCCCGCGATATCGGCGGTTCTGATATACGGCGGATTCGATATTATCATATCATATTCGCCCTCGAGCGCGTCGCTCTTCACATCGGCAACGGAAAATTCGGTCAGCGCCGAAACGCCGTTTGCCGCCGCGTTTTCTTTGGCTTTTTCTATAACGCCCGCGGATATATCGCAGGCGAAAACATGGGCACCGCCGTGCTTTGCCAACGCTATGGCGATACAGCCGCTGCCTGTGCAGAGGTCTGCCGCGCGCGCATTTTCGGGCAGGAGCGAGAGCGCCTTTTCGCATACAAATTCCGTATCTGCGCGCGGGATAAGGCAATCGCGCGTCAGTCCTATGCGCAAATCGAAAAACACCGTCTCTCCAAGAATATATTCGGCAGGCTCGCCTTTTGTTCGCCTTGCGAGCATATTTTCAAGCAGTTTCTCATCAAAATGCGCCTCGTCATGCATACGCATGAGAAGCTCCGCACGCGAAATGCCGCAGAGCCGCTCTATGAAGAGAAGTGCCTCATAATCGGAAAGCTCGCCGCTTGTGGCGACGAGTTTTTCGGATATATATTTTTTCAGTTCAAAATAAGTCATATTTCAGCTTGCCGCGCTGTCGTGCCCGTCCGTCTCGACTGTTGTTTCTTCTTCCGACGAATGGGTATTGCCGTTTTCGCCGGTGCTTTCTGCGGCGGAATTTTCACTCGATGTTCCGTCGCTCTTTTCGGAAACGCCTGCTTCTTCGGCGGCGTTTTCGGCTTCGACTATTGCTATCTCCTCGGGAAATTCCTCGGGCAGAGCGCATTTGAGCGAGCGGATGGCGACCTCTATCTGAGAGGCATCGGGTTCGCGCGTCGTGATGCGCTGAATCCAGAGACCGGGCGCAGTGAGCACCTTGGTGACAATATTATCGTGCTTTGCCGAGAACATGAGAAATTCATAGCCTATGCCGACAACGAGCGGCAGCGTCAGAATTTTGCATAGCACGCGGACAAGCCTGTTATCCCATGTGATGAAAAGACCGATGATGATGCCGAGGATTATCATGACAAACATGAAGCTTGTTCCGCATCTGGGGTGAAAACGGCGCTGCGCCTTGACATTTTCGACGGTCAGCGAAAGTTTTTTCTCATAGCAGAAGATGGATTTATGCTCCGCACCGTGATATTCGAAAGTGCGGCGTATATCGGGCATGAGCGAAACGAGGGAGATATATGCTATAAAGATGGCAATCTTCATTACACCCTCGATGATTCCCTTGAAAACGCCGAGGTCCTTGCCCGCAAGCTTTTCTATGCCGGAGGTGGCAAGGGCGGGCAGATACATGAATATGACGAGTGCGAGCGCCACGCCGAGCACTGCCGATATCGGCATGAGAACATCAAGTATGCTCTTGCCGAACTTCTTTTTCAGCCATTTTTCGAATTTTGTCTCCGTTTCGTCGATGCCGAGCAGGGAAGCGGAGCTGTCCAGCGTTTTGAATGAAAGTATCATCATTTCCACAAAGTTGACAACGCCGCGGATTATCGGCAGGCGGAAAAACGCGCATTTTTTGCGTGCCGAGATAAATTCGGAATTTTTTGTTTTTATTGTGCCGTCCTCGCGGCGCACGGAAACGCTGACGCGCTCTCCGCTTTTCATCATTACGCCTTCAAGAACAGCCTGACCGCCGACATTTGCGTATTTCGGGGTTTTTTTTTCTTTGTTTTTCATTTATTCTCCTGAAAAATAAGCTTTAAAAATCAAAGAGCGGCAGAGGCAAAAAGCTTCTGCCGCCCACTGCTTTAATTCGTTTGCGTGCAATATCTTTATAGGGTAAAGGTATCGATTGTCAAAGCGGGAAGCGCCTCTTATTTGCCTACTACGAATGTAGCGAGAGCAATAACAACGAATACGATGGAAGCTATCGCTGTGAGCTTAGAGAGCTTTTTCTGCTTGGATTTGCCTTTGTTCTTGCCGTAGTAAGTGTCAGAACCGCCTGCGATGGCACCGGAAAGACCTTTCTGAGAATCCTGAAGAAGGACTGCTACGATAAGGAAGAGCGCACAAGCAAGAAGTATAGAACCGAAAACAATGGATATAGTGCTCATTTCAAAAATCTCCAATCCGACGGATTTATTTGAATTTTCCGCGCTTACCGTCTCATTATGCGGCGGAATAAAAATTTCAAAATACGGCATTTCAGAGTGACAATGCCCATAGTGTTTATTATCATACCATAAAACGAGCATAAATGCAAGGCTTTTTTTGAAATTTTAAGTAAAAATACAAAAATTTTAAAGGAAAAGCGAAAAATCAATTGACAAAACCGGAATATAATGATATAATACTACATCGGAAGAAGGCTGAAAATGCCTTTTCTCCTTGCCGCGGGTAAATTTCATATGTTCGCGGCCTTATGTCCAAAAGGAGGTGCACAATAATGGAAAAGATTCTTTCTAAGTACGAAACTATGTTTATTGTCGATGTTTCGGGCGGAGAAGAAGCTACAGCCGCTGTTGTTGAAAAGTTCAAAAGCCTTATCGAGGCTAACGGAACGGTGGAAAGCTTCGATGAGTGGGGCAAGCGCAGACTTGCTTATCCCATCAACGATATGAATGACGGCTACTATGTTCTCGTTAATTTCGAGGCAGAGCCGAGCTTTGTAGCTGAACTCGAGCGTATCTTTAACATCACGGAAGGCGTTATGCGTTCCATGACAATCAAAGCGTAAATAACACAAGGAGGCGTTAAAATATGGCAAGTCTTAACAAGGTTATTCTTATCGGGCATCTTACGGCTGATCCGGAGCTCAAGCAGACTCCCTCGGGCGTGAGTGTTACTTCGTTTTCTATCGGTGTAACAAGAAGATTTCAGCGTCAGGGCGAGCAGCCCCAGAGCGATTTCATCAATATTGTCGCTTGGAGAAGCACAGCCGAATTTATAACGAAATATTTCAGAAAAGGCAGTGCCATATGCATTTGCGGTTCTATTCAGACGAGAACATGGACGGCAAATGACGGTTCCAAGCGTTATGCCACAGAGGTCGTAGCCGATGAGGCAAGCTTCGTTGAGAGAAAGAGCGAAGGCAGAAGCGAAGAATATCCTGCTCCCGCTTTCTCTACAGGTGAGGTTGAAGCTCCCAAATTCGAGGAAGTTTCCGGCGACGACGATTTGCCGTTCTGATTACGGCAGCAGAAATAATATAGGAGGTTTCGTATAATGGAAAAGGAAATGCAGAAGCAGCCTGTTCGCATGAACAGAAAGAAGAAAAAAGTTTGCGTTTTCTGTGCTGAAAAGGTAGAAAACATCGATTATAAGGATGTTGCAAGACTCAGAAAGTTTACTTCCGAGAGAGCTAAAATTCTGCCCCGCAGAATCACAGGCACTTGCGCAAAGCATCAGAGAGAGCTGACCGAGGCTATCAAGAGAGCCCGTCATGTCGCTCTTCTCCCCTTCATCAGCGACTAATTCGCTTTTTGAGTCATCACACTCAAAAATAATCAATTTTGTACAAAGAAAATTATTCTGTTTTACAAAAAAACAAAAGCCCTTGCAAAAGGGCTTTTTTGTTTGCAATTTTGTGGCATTAAAAGTGTTTTTATAAAAAAGCAAAAAACAGTTTTTTCTTTATACAGTCAAATATTTTGAGCCTTTTATGATTTATCTTAAGGAAATTTTTATCGTGAAAAATAATCCTTGAAAAGCAGATTTTTTTGTTTACTTTTGCTAAAAAATATGATATAATTTTATAAAACAAGGTTTTTAATTATGTGTAGGAGGACATACAATGGAAAAACAGAATGACGAAATGTATAGTTTTAATATTAGCAATAAAAAGAAAGCGACAAATTCATCAAAAAAGAAGATTATAGTTATTGTAGTCATATTTATTATAATTGCTTTAGTCGCATGGCGTAGCGCTTTACATATTATCGAGCAATATAAGGATATCAATTTGAGAGGCGGTGTTACCTATGAATTGTCTATTGATGGAAAAAGTTATGTTGTCTTTGGAACAGATAAAAACATTGTTGAAGAAGTTAAAATACTTGAGGAATATAAAGATTTGCCAGTAACAGGCATACACCATTCTGCATTCAAAGGATGTACCGATATAACAAATGTAATAATACCAAATAGTGTTACTTATATAGAAAATTCCGCATTTGAAAATTGCGCCAATCTTACAAATGTCACCATACCGATTGGTGTAAAAAGTATCGAACGGAACGCATTTAAAGGATGCACAAGGTTAGCTAGGGTATCTATACCAAATAGTGTAACAGCTATAGAAGATTCTGCGTTTGAAAACTGTGCAAGCCTTGCAAATATAACTATACCCAATAGAGTAACAACTATTGGAACAGAGGCATTTAAAGGATGTACTGCATTATCGAATATAACTATACCAAATGGTGTGAAATATGTGAGCAAATCTACATTTGAAGGATGCACGGGGCTTATGAGCGTTTCAATGCCAAATAGCGTAGAGATAATAGGAAATGCTGCTTTTTATGGATGCACAAAGCTTGCAAATATAACTATACCCAATGGCGTGACTGACATAGGCTGGAGTGCATTTTCGGAATGTATAGGCTTATCAACTTTAACGATATCTGGTACAATAGAAAATTATGCTTTTTCAGGTTGTACGGGGTTAACAAGTATAACATTGAATAATGTAAGTAGTATAGGCTGGAGTGCATTTTCAGGTTGTACGGGACTTAAAAGCATTGTTATACCTAGCAGTGTAAAGAAAATTGGTAGTTCAGCGTTTGAAGGTTGCAAAAATCTTAAGCATGTAGATTTTGAAATTAAATATGGTTGGAAACATGACGATAATCCATTGCTGCCTGCTGATTTGTCTGATACTCAAAAAGCGGCGACATACCTTACACGCACACACTGCGTATATGATTGGACAAGAAATCAGAGCAACTTTTTAGTCAAAAATAACCTGTTTTATATAAAGATAAAAGCCCTTGAAAAAGGGCTTTTTTGTTTTGCTTTTTTGCGCTTATTTTAAACGCAAAAAGCAAATAAAACCAATATTAGACATATCGATTTCACATATGAATCCGTTGCTGAAATCCCCTGTCTCTGTCCTAAAGGTTCTCCCCTTTAAGGCGGAGACAAATATATGCAAACAAAACTAATACAGTATAACTATAGCACAAGGAGAAAAATTTGTCAATGGCAAAAGGAAATTAACGCGAAAAAATATAGCAAAAAATCATAATTTTACTGTATTATTATGATATCAGATAATATACGGGATAAAAAAGTCGGTTTTGTTCCGTGATTACAGTCAAAAAAAGATAACGGAGGAAAAAAGAAAATGTCACGCAGGGGAGAAAACATATGGCACAGAAAAGACGGGAGATGGGAGGCACGGTACATAAAGGGTTATGACGGAAGCCGAGCTGTTTACGGATATCTTTATGCAAAAAGTTATGCGGAGGCAAAAACCAAACAGCTTGCCGCGAAACAGAATCATACGGAAGTAAATACGGCAAAAGCAAAAGGTTCATTTGAAGAGATTGCACATGCTTTTCTGCATCGAAAAAAGCATCATGTCAAGGAAAGCACCATGTCAAATTATCGATACAGAATAGAAAGATATATAATGCCATATTGGAAGAAAGCAGATATGCAAAAGCTGAACAGAATTACCGTCGACAGATTTATAGACCATCTGTTTTCCGATTACGGGCTTGCAACAAAAACAGTGAAAGATATCGCGATATTGCTTGAGTCCATACTGAAATTCGGTTATGAAAACAATTTCATCGGAATAAGTCCGAAAGTATCGGCACCGAAAGTATATAAAAGAAATATTATCGCATTAGCGCGACCCGATTATGAACGCCTGCTTCGGTATCTGTGGTCAAATATTGATTACGGACGGACAGGCGTTCTTATCGCACTCATGACAGGAATGAGAATAGGTGAGATTTGTGCATTGAAAAAAGACGCATTTGATTTTGATAACTGTACCGTTGCCGTAAAGAATACACTTCAGCGGATAATGCAGGAAAAAGGTGAAGAGCGGACTACAAAACTGATTTTATCGAGCCCGAAAAGCGATAGTTCCGCGCGGGTGATACCGCTTTCCAAAGCTTTTTCCGAATGGCTCAGGAAGCTGTATTCGGAACTGAGTGATGAAGCCTATGTGATAACAGGAACCGGCAGCTGCATCGAACCGCGGACTTACTACAGAAAATATATGGGTTATCTTCGGGAATGCGAGCTGGATGGGCACGGATATACATTTCATGCGCTTCGCCACACCTTTGCAACCGAGGCTATCCGAAACGGAATGAACGCTAAAAGCCTTTCCGAAATTCTCGGGCATTCAAGTGTAAAAATTACTTTGGAACGATACGTTCATCCGTCATTTGAGCAGAAGAAACAGGAAATGGAGAAACTCATGATGTGTCATCCATTGCAGTCATGTTTTCAGTCGGAGTGAGTGAAATAGCCCGACTCACGGGAGCATTTCCTGCCATGCCTTAAAGGGGAGAACCTTTAGGACAAATTCCGCCGATATGCGCAGGCGCGGATTTGTGTGTCTATTGGCAATACCTCGTGGCACTGACATGTATATGACAAGCTGACAACAAAAGCAACAGGAGGACACAATCATGAAATCATCGGCAAAACGCACTGCGGCAAGAATCATGGCTTTGATACTTGCGGCAGTCATGGCGATTCTCGCTCTGACTTCGTGCGGAGAAGCGGCTGTAGGACCGCAGGGACCGCAGGGAAATCAGGGAGAGAAGGGCGACAAAGGCGACAAGGGAGACACCGGAGCAGCAGGTCAGAGCGGCAAAAACGCGTACGAGCTTGCCTGCGAAAACGGCTACACCGGAACTCTTGACGAATGGCTTACCGCTCTGGTAGGCAAAAACGGTACGGACGGTAAAGACGGCAAGGACGGAACCGACGGTAAAGACGGCACAGCCGGCAAGGATGGCAAGGACGGAACTGACGGCAGCGACGGCAGAGACGGCGCCGACGGCAAGAGCGCATATGAACTGGCGGTCGAAAAAGGCTACAGAGGAACTCTCGCGCAGTGGCTTGCATCACTTGTCGGAGAGGCAGGCGTTGCCGGAAAAGACGGTAAGGATGGCAAGGACGGCAAGAGCGCATATGAGCTTGCCTGCGAAAAAGGCTTTGACGGAACGCTTGCACAGTGGCTCGATTCACTCGTCGGCAAAAACGGAACCGACGGCAAAGACGGTAAGAGCGCATACGAACTCGCATGCGACAGCGGCTTTGAAGGCACGCTGACAGAGTGGCTTGCTTCGCTTGTCGGAAAAGACGGTTCTGCCGTGGAAAAGGGAGACAAGGGCGACAACGGCAAGAGTGCATATGAACTTGCCTGCGAAAACGGTTACACCGGTACGGTACAGGACTGGCTCGCATCTCTCGTCGGCGCAAAGGGCGAGAAAGGCGACAAGGGCGATGCAGGTAAATCCGCATACGAGACAGCGAAAGAAAACGGTTATACAGGTACGGAAGCCGAATGGATATCTTCACTTTCCGGCAAGAGCGCATATGAACTTGCCGTCAAAAACGGATATATGGGAACAGAGACCCAGTGGCTGGCTTCACTTGTCGGCGAAGCGGGAGCAAAAGGAGACAACGGTCTCAGCGCTTATGAACTGGCAAGAATGAAAGGCTATACGGGAACCGAAGAAGAGTGGCTTGCTTCGCTCGTAGGACCTTCGGGTATCAACGGCACCGACGGTAGCGACGGCAAGGACGCATACGAGCTTGCAAAAGAAGCAGGATTTGAAGGAACTCTTTCCGACTGGCTTGCATCTCTCGTCGGTGTAAAGGGCGACAAAGGCGACAAGGGCGATGCGGGCAAATCCGCATATGAAACAGCCTGCGAAAACGGCTTTGAAGGTACTGTGACAGACTGGCTCGCATCTCTTATCGGCGAGAAAGGCGATAAGGGTGCTGACGGCGTAAACGGTAAGAGCGCATACGAACTGGCACTTGAAAACGGTTACATAGGCACATTGCAGACATGGCTTGCATCTCTCGTCGGTGTAAAGGGCGACAAAGGCGATTCCGGCAAATCGGCATATGAAATAGCCAAGATAAACGGCTATGACGGCACAGAAGCACAATGGCTTTCCTCACTTTCAGGCAAGAGCGCATATGAGCTGGCGGTGAAGAACGGTTACGAGGGTACAGAAGAGCAGTGGCTTGCATCACTTGTCGGTGAAGCGGGAGCTAAGGGCGACAAAGGCGACGCAGGTAAATCTGCATATGAGATAGCAAAAGAAAAAGGCTACACAGGCACAGAAGAGCAGTGGCTCGCATCTCTCATCGGACCTACGGGTGCCGCTGGTGCAAAGGGTGCCGACGGTGTAAACGGTAAGAGTGCATACGAGCTTGCAAAAGAAGCGGGTTTTGACGGAACGCTTGTACAGTGGCTGGATTCTCTTGTCGGCGCTGCAGGAACAAAAGGCGACAAAGGCGAGAAAGGCGACAAGGGCGATAAAGGCGATGCTGGCAAATCCGCATACGAAATAGCCTGCGAAAACGGTTTTGAAGGTTCGGTAACAGAGTGGCTTGCTTCTCTTGTGGGCAAGGACGGACAGTCAGCCGCAAAAGGCGATGACGGCAAGAGCGCATATGAGCTTGCACGCGAAAACGGCTATGAAGGAACTGTTCAGGACTGGCTTGCATCGCTTGTCGGCGCAAAGGGGGACAAAGGCGATAAGGGTGATGCAGGTAAATCGGCATATGAAATAGCCAAGGAAAACGGCTATGTGGGCACGGAAGCCGAATGGATAGCATCACTTGTCGGTTCCAAAGGCGAAAAAGGCGACAAGGGTGAAAAAGGCGATGACGGTGCACAGGGTGAAAAAGGCGATAAGGGCGATAAAGGCGACGACGGAAGCGACGGCAAGACCCCTTATATCGGTGCAAACGGCAACTGGTGGATAAACGGTGTTGACACAGGCGTAAAAGCAGAAGGTACATCCGGTTCCGACGGCAATAAAGGCGACAAGGGCGATACAGGTGCGCAGGGCGAAAAGGGCGATAAAGGCGACAAAGGAGATAAAGGTGATAAGGGCGACAGTGGCGTCAGCGTAGTGGATGCTTATGTCGATGAAAATCTCCATCTGTGGCTTGTCCTTTCCGACGGAAGCAAGATAGATGCCGGTTATGTCGGCGTGAAAGTAACACCTCCCACCACAACTACATATACAGTTACTTTTGTTGACTGGGACGGCACCGTATTAAAGACCGAGACCGTCGAGGAGGGCAATAGTGCGACTGCACCAGCAGACCCGACAAGAGACGGTTACACATTTATCGGCTGGGATAAGGCTTTCGATAATGTAACGGGAAATATTACTGTTACTGCAGGGTATGAACTTTCTTCCAAACTAAGAAATAATTTTGTTATTACATATGATGATCTTCACAATGGTACGGCAACACTTACTGTTACGCTTAGTGGAACTGTAAATGTTGCAGCATTTGAAGGGAAATTTGAATGGGACAAATCAAAGCTTTTGTTTGTTAGTATCGTATCCCCTGAAGGAAGCAAATTTGAAGACATTACTCTGAATGATGCGCAGGCTTTGACTGATGGAGCAGTATATTTTTCTTTTGCTAAGACGAAGAATATTACTCAATCAGATGTAGTATTTGTTATAACTATATCATATCAAGGAACGGTCTCAAGTGATGTGAATTTGGAAATAACGGATATATCTGATGCATCATATCAGAGTGAAACATATTCAATAACCGGTGGACATGTGTCTTTGGAAATGTAATTATGAAAAAATTACTAATTATTTTGCTTACAGTGTGCATATTAAGCTGTTTGTATTCATGTGAAAATTCAGATTATACAAAAAGCGAATACAGCAATCAGACTTCATCAATGCTTTCTGATGAAAATGCTTCAACTACCGATACTGATTCTGCAAATCATAATGGCACGGATGATACGAAACCTCGCTATGCAATAGTACGCTTTTGTACATATGATGGAAAAATAGTCGATACTCAGGAAATAGAAGAGGGAAAGAACATAACATTTGTGCCGATAATTTCCCACCCATCGAACAATTTTTTTGCAGGGTGGGACAGTGCATTGGAAAATATATATGAATCCAAAAATATATATCCAATATATGACGATTTTAGCGACGCAAAGAATGCAATCGGTTTTGATAGTATATACACTGAAAAAAACACAGAGTTTTGCATCAACATTTCAATAGGTGGTAAAGTATGTTTTTCGAGTTTGGAACTTGAAATTTTGCTGGATCCATCTGTCGAAGTGCTCGAAATACCATATACTGATGCGTCCGCAGCTGCGCATTATTCCAAAGAGAATCACTCTGTATATATATCGATGGCTTTTTCGAAAAACATTACAGAGAGTATGGATATTTGCCAGTTGAAGTTAATGGCTACTGATATTCCTGCACCAGAAAATGCAATAAAAATATCGGTTTCGGATATAGCCTCACTTGACACTGAAAATGAAATTGTAGATGCTGATTATTCTGTATACAATGAAAAGATTACAATTATGAAACGGAGCGAAGACTATGAGTAAAAAAGTAACTTACGCCTCTAAAATTAAAAAGAAAAAAACGCTGATACCTATTTTGATGTCTGCTTTACTGCTTTTGGCTATGGGCAGTACAGTTTTAATGGCAATAAATAACTGGGATTTTCAAAAGCTGTACAACAAAATTGGCAATGATAAGAGCAATGGATATCCATCATATGTGGTGAATAATTATAGCAAAAATAATCCGAATATTTCTGAAGATGTTGCAACTTTGGATGAAATGAAACTTGCCACTAAGGAGTGGTTTGAATATGTCGATTATAGTCTGCTATCACAGGAAAAAGATGATGATGGAAATACTTATAAGATATATGCCCCTGCGGACTATGCATCAAGCTCGATAATGGCAGTCAGAGATTTTAACCCGAATCAACTGAGTGGAAAGGGAAATGTTATGGACTGCTATTGGCGGGACATGGCAGTTATGTTCGCAAACATTGCTGCAGCAAATGGGTCTGTTGTTATTGCTGGTGGAATACAGGTTGGAATAGCGGGACTGCTTAGACAAGAGGCTGTGGCGGTAGGCGCAGCGGGTCTAATAACGGGTAATACTGATATATTGAAAAAGGCGCCGTATTATGCCTCGCCTGAATTTATGGGAATTCCGAACAATGATAAATGGAACGGAATTTCAAACAGCGGATTTTATAGTTGTAATAGTCTTAGCATATCAATGAGTGCAAGTGAAACATTCAATGTTGTTAAGACAAATTCAACTGACAGTACATATTCAGTAGGTGGATCATCAAGTCTGTCAACACAAATAAGGATTTTTGGACAGAAAATTGGCGGAAGTATCACAACCAATGCCTCATCCGCTTTGAAATACGGAGTAAACTATCAGCAAGGGCAGTCGATGAATAATAGTTATTCAGTTTCGCGTACTTTCTCGGCGCGTCAGGATGCTGAGGTAAAAGATGTTGGTTGGAAACTTGTCGAATATGTTGTAAGAGTTCCGTACAAAATCGAGGTGTTTTCTGATGAAGACGACGGACTTATAGCTACATCATATGTAACACAAGACCTCCTGAAAGGCGTATGCCGCGTTTTTGCAAACGGATATATCGAACATTGGAATACCGGTAAACTTGTAAATTATGCAGACTTTTTCGAGGGGTTTGTTACAGCAAAAGAACTTATCGAAAAAGCCAAAAATGAAATCGGAGGACAGTGAAAATATGAAAAACAGATTTACAAAGAATATACTGTTTATACTTGTCCTTGCATTTATATTGTTACTGACGCCGCTTGTTATTGCTGCTGAGAATGACGGAACGGTATATATTAAAAATACTTCGTTTGATCCTGCACCGGGGAAAGAATTTAAAACGACAATTTATGTTAAAGAAAATTCCCAACTTGCCGGTATTGACTTAAGCTTGTCATATAATACGGACATTTTGACGCTGGTTTCGTATGATCCGATTGGCACTACAACATGTAATGCCGGAAACGGAGAAATAATGATTCAATACGCGTCAACAAAGAATGCTGTTGGGGCTTTGAGTTTGGTTGAACTGACATTTTGTGTCGACGAAAATCTTGCAACCGGTTCATATGATAATTGGATTACATGGATTGGCGATGGTGTTGATGAAGTGACAACATTTAAAGGAATGGTAAACGGGGAACCTCAGTATGCGTCTTTGAACTGCTCAGTGGAGTTTGACAGCCTGTTCATTCGTATGAAAGGTGATGCATATAACAACAATAATGATGGAAAAATCAACTCCCGAGATGCTGTGTACATTCTTCAGTACGCAGCGCATATGTTTGAAATGCCGCTGAGCGACAAAATATATGCAAATGTATATGAAGATTACAAAACAGATGCGAACGGCATGAAAATACCGAATGTAAATACCCGTGATGCGACAAAAATACTGCAGTATGCAGCTAAAATGAATGTTGATTTGGATGACAGAATAAACATTTCTTTTTACGATATAGATGAATCTGGCAATTATGTGCTCCAGATTGTGAAATCAGTTTCCAAAGGTGGCACATTGCTGAGGGTGCCGTCTGTTCTTTCACACGACGGATACGAGAACGGAACATGGTCTACTGTGAAAGCAACCGCTTCTGCTGATGCCGTCGTACCAGATTTCAGTAATATTACAGATGATTTCTCGGTTTATGCAGTATATGACTACACCGGAAAGACTGCTGAAGGCACTAAGCTATTTAACCAAGTGGTATCGGCAATTGATAATGTGTTTATGGAAGAAGGAAAATATATATCAGATAATTTTCAGCTTCCGTATAAAAATGCGAAGTCAGTTTATAATATGCCGTCGTACGATGACTATGATGTCACATGGAAAACAGAAAGCGGATTGCTTGCACAAGGTTTATCTGTGGTGAATTATATCGTCGATGTTCCATCTCTGGAATATACTACATGGGTACGCTTTACTGCTACTATTATAATTGACAAAATAGTTTACGGGACGGTTTCTTTTGACAGAGAGTTGAAAGGAGCAATTGACCTTCCGAGTCCCGAGCAGTTTGAAAAAATAGTTGGCGATGTTCCCGAAACAATAGATGAAGACTATCGTTTGCCGGGATATATCTCTTTGGAGAGCGGTCGTAAAAACTATGGTGTCAATATTGTTCAGAATGTTGATATTCAATGGAGTTTGATAAGTGGAAACGAAAAAGGATATGACAGTAATAATTATGCATTTATTCACTTAAAGGACAAGAATCATGTTGTGCTAAAAGCAGAGTTTATTTTCGATGGACGCGTTGTGGCATCATACATAATTGAACGGACAATCCCGGCCAAAACGCTAGAGGGGCAAAAAGAGTTTGCGTATAATTATCTGAAGTCGTTTGTTCCTACAGCTGTCAGCACCTATTATTTGTTCCCCACAACTATTGACAGATATGACTTTTCAGTAAATTGGTATTCAACCTCCGCGTCCGGAAAATTCGATTTTTCAAAAAGCAACATAATCTTTGAAAACGAAGTTTACCAGCAGATAGGAGTCGGATCAAAGGCGGGGTATAAGGAGCCCGGATATCTTGTAGCCCGTATTGAACGCGACGGAGAAAAGATTGAAGAGTTTACATATATTGTTCAACTTATCGGAGACAGTGAGACGGTAGATCAAACTCGTTTTGGCGACGAGAAACTTTACAAGGCTTTGCTGGATATCTTTGGCGTTGATGATGGAGAGGGCGGAAAAAAACTAACTGAGACGGGCTTGACAGGATACATGGATATAAGCAAATATATAAATGCTCAAGCCGTATCAAATTATCGCTCAAATAATAATATGCTCGATTTGTCAAATCTTGAGCTTACCTCCATCGATGGCATACAATATGTTAGCAGTGTAAGAATATTAAACTTATCGGGTAACAACTTTGAATCGTCTGATACCAATGGACTGGCATATTTGGCCTCTTTGACAAGGCTTGAACAGCTGGATCTTTCACATTGCGGGATAAATGCTATTCCAAATAATATTTTACTCAATATGTATAATATTGAAGGCATTGACATTTCGCATAATAATCTTGAAAATCTTGATTTCTTAAATGTCGATCGGGCTTTAAATTCACTTACTGATTTATTTGTGCATGATAACGATCTGAAAGACATATCAGGGCTTTTGTTTGATAATGGGACTGATGGCAATGGAAGTACGGTACGGCTTTCTACAATACCGAATGTGCGCAGATTGACACTTAGCCGAAAGGCGGATTCAAAAAATTCAGATGCATGTATAGACATTTATCCTGTTTCGTATGCCAAAAATCTTGTTGTTCTTTGGGCTGCAAATCTAAATATTTCAGATATTTCAGCACTTTCTTCGTGCAAATACTTGGAAACTTTGAATTTAGCAAACAATGAAATTGTTGCTTTAAACAGAACAAATGATGGATTGGCGCCTGTTAAAAAACTGACCGGTCTAAAAAAGTTAATTCTTGATAACAATAAGATTTCAACAGTAATCTCTTTGAATAGAATGGTAAATATGGAGTTTCTTTCATTGTCGGGAAATTCTATAAGTAATTTATCAACAAATCTTTCAAAACTCAGTAACTTAGTGGTTCTGAACTTAAACGGTAATGAACTGATGACATTTGATGCTTCGTATTATCCGAATTTGAAATGTCTGTACTTAGAAAATAATGAATTGACTCAAATTTCCGGTTTGGATGTTCTTGCCCCTATAGCTGCAACCGAAACTACTGAAGGAAAAGCCGGATTACTTGACCTTAGGCTTAACGGCAATACAATTGATGCTGATATTACAGAGCTTGAAAAAATGTCGATTCGACAAATTTCGCAATTAACATCATTGCAATATTTGACTTTGAGTGACAATAATGTAATGAGATTGGATTTTCTCGAATCTCTTACTGATTTACGACATCTTGAGCTTGCAAATGCTAATGTGCTCCAAACTTATGAAGTAGATGACTATAAAGATCCGACTACTGGTGATACGGTTATGAAAATTGTAGATAATCTTTCACATCTTTATAATCTGACTGAAATTCGAGTTTTGGATCTTAGCAAAAATGAAATGCTTTCCGATATTTCGTCATTGGCAGATACATCCGGTGGCTTGAGAAATATAGAAATGCTATATTTGGACAAAGAGCTTGGTGTAAAATGCCAAAATGAAAATGGGGAAGATATATTATATGAGTATCATCCTTTCACTGATCTTTCAAGCTTGAGGTGGATGCCAAAACTTATTGCATTATCAATGCAAAATTCAGGCTTAAACGATATTAACTTTGTGGGCTCGCTTGGAGCAATAGAATATCTGAATCTGTCGGGTCATTCACTTGATACTATTGATTTTAGTTTGTTTAGAGGAAAAGAAGAAATAAAATATCTGTTTTTGGATTCATTTGTTGGAAGCAATGTTAAAAATACAAATTTACTTAATAACATGATTTTGCTAGAGGCGCTTTCTCTGGAAAACACAGAGTTTTCTGATGTTGGAGAATTTCCGGATTTCGAATTCATTCGATATTTGAATCTCGCTCACACCAATATCAATGACTTTATAGGATCAGATGAAGATTTTACATCAATAAATCGTTTTAAAGATACACTTGAAGTTCTGGATATCAGTGGTAACGACCGCGTATTCACAAAAACAAATCTGAATCATTTATACGATAATTTCCATGATAAAGAAACAATAGTTTATTTGTATGAAGACCATTCTCAAATTGGGTTTGATTCGGCGAGAGAAGCTTTGACAATTCAAAAGATGATAACCCAAGTGCCTATTACCACAGCAGAAAATCGTAGAAAGATTCATACCTTTTTTGATAATTCAGACTATGCTGATGGTGCATTTGCCATGCAAAATAATGTAAATGGATATGATTTAGCATGGATTACAGTAAGTGATTGGTTTATTATTTCCGATAATATACTGTCTGTGTATAACTGGAATATGAGAGATGATCAGACTATATGTCTCTCAGCAGCTTTTGATGTTTATAATAATGATGGTAATGTTGATAGCATATATATGGATATGTATGTTTCGCCAAGCCCGTATACGATAAGAAAATTGTCTTATACAGCAACTTCGGAATCATATGATCCCGAAATATATGCCGAAGAAATTGGATATTTTAATACATATATTGATGGATTGCAAGACGCAACTTTAAATAATTACACATTTGACGGATGGTATACGGAGCTTTATGGCGGCGGAAGTGCGGTTGGTAAAGACTATCGGAACGATAAAATAGATCCTAATGGAAATGTTTCGGACATTACTATATTTGCAAAATGGGTCTACGATATCATATTTGATTGTGATGGAGGACAATATATAGACGGTGATCTGAGAAAGGTTAAACGCTATGTTTCAAACGAGGCAGTAAATCCTGTTGAAGAGTCAAAGATGATTTTGAGAAAAGGTTATGGCTTTACTGATTGGTATAGTGAAGAACTCGGACATGCAATTGAAGAACCTCAATGCTTGTATAATATGAAATTGGTTGCACGCTGGATAGAAGACGCATTTACTGTTCGGTATGATGCAAACGGTGGGAATGGCATTATGAATGATACTGCATTTAGATTTAGCGACAGTATTTCAACGCTTAGCGATAATGCTTTTACCAGAAACGGATATATTTTTGCAGGTTGGGCGACAGCACCAAATGGAAGTGTGATATATAACAATGTGGAGCTTTCTTCCAGTATTTCATCGAACATATTACCCGGTGAATCGATTACTCTTTATGCTGTTTGGGAAGTCGATCCGTATACGATAGGCAAGAATGTTGAAAATGGAGCCAAGATTTCAAATACTCAGGGAACAAAACGCTATGTGGTTTATAATGATATAACGCGTACTCCGCAAAGTACAGAAGCCGGATATATTCACATTGTTGACTGGTCTAGCTATACCGGAACGATAGACTATATTAGTTCAGTAAAACAGTCTGATGGAACCAGATATGGTGGTGGAAACACTAATCACGATATTGCATATATCGATGAAGCATATTTTATCGGTAATTCATCGGCTACATATACAAATATGATAATCTATCATGTTAATTATAGCAAATGGAGTAATATACCCATTGTTCACTTTAAGGATTTCAATTTGGCTGATTCAGCTATAAGAGTATATATTGCAAAGGGCATGGAAGATCCACATAAGTCGATGATTATTGATGTTATTGGCAACTGCTCGGTTAAGGCAAGAGCAGGAGAAGATGCGGTAACAGGATTTGAAACTTTGACCTTTACCGGCTCTGGAACGCTTGATATTTACGGCGGTGACGGTGCTGATGCGACAGAGGCAGGCAGCAACGGTGGAGCTGGCGGAAATGCAATCACAGCAAGTAATATTGTCGTAGATATGACTGGTACGCTCAATGTTTATGGCGGCAATGGTGGCAACGGAGCTGATGGTGTTGATGGCAACCACGGTTGTACAAATGACAACTATTCACATTATCAGAATGTTTATAATGGTGCGGGAACTCATATACAAATGCTTTACCGCTATAATAAAGCTTACAATGGTGGCGATGGCAGCAGTGGCGGTAGCGGCGGTAATGCCGGCATTCCGATAGATGGAAATATTGCTGTTACTGGTACAGGACGCATTACTATTATATATGGCAATGGTGGCAATGGCGGCAACGGTGGTAATGGTGGTAATGGTGGCAATGGACATAACTATTCTGGCAACTGGATTCAGGTGTCATTTATACATGCATATGATCCCGGTGATGGTGGCAATGGTGGTAACGGTGGTAATGGCGGTAATGCTGGAGCTTCACTTACTAAAGTATACTCATTTGACGGTGTTAATGTTGAAATTGTCACAGGAGATAATGGAACTGTGGGAAAAGGCGGACAAGCCGGAAAAGGAGGCACTGGAGGCGCCGGAGGAAAAACAGAGGCTCCATGGTGGAATGTTCACTCATGTGGCGATGCATCTAATGGAAGCAATGGTATAGACGGCTCTGATGGCATAGTTACGGCGTCAGTAGCAAAGATTATTATAGATGGGGATCGTCCGATACCATCTCCAAATCCATTTGGACCTATAACAATAGCATAATTGGTTGCCATTAAGTCTTTATGACTTCGCAATCAACTGTAATTATATTTTATAATTTTTCGCGTCTACCCGTGCGGGACCCCCTCCTGCGCGGATAGCAAAAACAG
>CAJKRH010000003.1 GCA_905202255.1 uncultured Ruminococcus sp. | reverse complement strand
GCGATAGCAATGATATTCTCGCGCGGAACAAGCTCCGAGCCGATGCAGTTATCACCGCGGATGACATATCCGTCCTCGCGTATTTTGATTATCCTGTGCAGCACAAGAGCGCCGTTTGCCCGCTTAAAGAGAACGATATCGTTCTTTTGCAGTTCGCGGTTTACGGGTATGAGATGCACTGCGTCTTTATTTTGGTCGAGCAGCGGCATCATGGAAACGCCCTTTATCGTATGCACGAGCGAGCCTTGTTCTTGGAGAAGCCTCTCTGTTGAATATTCCTCGCTCATTCCTCCACCAAGCCCTGCTTTCTCAGCGTGTCAATGACCTTAAGAACATTTTCGAGAGCCACATCGCGCTCGACTTCGTACTTCTCGCATACGGCGTCCGTTACCTTTTCGGCGGTCGTGTCGCTCTCGGCGAGAAGCGTGGCGATGAAGCCTGCCGTGCCGTTCATTTTTATCATGCCGTTGAATGCTTTGCCCGCCTCTCCTGCGGCAACGGCGATATAATCGTTTCCGTTTTTGGTGATGATAAATCCTTCTTTGAGCTTCATTGTTTTTCTCCTTTACTCATTGTACTGAATGAAAGCTCGGCGGCTTCATGCGATATATTGCATTCAAGCTGCCAGAGCGGTATGCGCTGTGCTATTTCGGCGAGGCTTCGCATTACATGGGCAAGTCCCTCGGCGGTGGGTGTTCTGTAGGTCTGGCGATAGAGAAGCGGCATTGCGTCGCTTCCGGAGACAGGCACGATCTTATTTTCCGCGCCGCGCGAGAGGAAACATATGCCTGCGATATCCGCATGCGAATTTTCTCCCCAGCGCTCCTTGCCGTTCCACGGAGTGCCGTATACAGTTATATGTTCGGGGGTCACCTTGATAAGCGGTTTATCGCCGTTTATGATGCGCACGCGCTCTCCGAGAACTTTTTTCCAGAGGGAAGCGTGCGTGCTTTTTCCAGTGCCGGACGGCGCTGTGAAAAGATATGCTTTTCCGTCTGCAGCGACGGCGCAGCTATGGAAGAGAATTATGCCTCTGTCCGCAAGTCTGTCGCATAGCTTTCTGTAAAAGGCGAGGGATTCATAATATCCGTCAGAGTAGCTTTTATCTTCCGAGCGCTCTTTTTCCGCCGCGATATCGTCGGCTGTCATTTCTATGGAAAATTCGGGCGCTCTGTCCGTTACATAATCGCGGCACTGGCGCACGAGATATTCGCCCGTGCATATCATTTCCACGGGGATATCGGCGAGAAGATATGTGTTCTTGTATTTCATTGGCTCACCTTACTGTTGCGTCTTGTGTCGAGGTCGCCGCTGACTGTCGTTGCTTTTACGGTACATCTTTTTGTTCCTGTTTTGTAATCGGATTCGGCAGAGTGTTCTCCCGAGGTAGTGGAGAAATCAAGGTCTATGCCTATATCACCGATGAGGGTGAGGACGATATCTCCGCTTGTGGTGTCTATATCGACTGCCGTAACATCGAGAATACCGAGTTCCACATCGCCGGAAACGCTGACTGCCTTTATGCTTCCCGCTTCTGCGCGGTCGTTTCTTATATCGCCGGAAACACTCTCAAATTTCAGCTTTCCCGAGGTTTTTGCAGATGAGACGAAAATATCTCCAGATACTGACGATATACTTATGTCGTCGGCGCAGGCGGAAGTCAATGTCGCGTCGCCAGAAACGGTGGATATGTCGATACTCTTCATATCGAGACCGCCCGAGAAAATATCAGCGCTGACAGAGGTTATTTCGAGCTCTACTCCGTGAGGGATTTCTATATTCAGGCTCTTCTGCTCAGGGGCGATTTCTCCGCTGAAAAGAGATTTGCAATACTTGATGAAAAGCGTTTTGCCGTCGGAATAATAGTGCAGTTGTTCGCTTTCGGCGAGGTTTTCGCCGTTTTCATAAACATTCAGAATGTCGCTTTCGGTAACGGCGGTGTTCACTTCGCCTGCCACCCAGTCTATCTCGACACACTCTATTCCACTTACCGAATAAGAGAAGTTTCCGATTTTGTATTTATCCGCATTGTCATATTTTTTATAGTTTACACTGTTCGGCGAGCCGGGATTCATACAAAAGCACGACGAGAGCGAAAGCATAGCGGCAAATATGAGGACGAGGGCGATAATGAATGAAAACGCCTTTTTCATAGCAAACCTCCGTATATAATAATCATAAATATTATATATCAAAAAGAGCAATAAGTCAATAATTCAGAGGCATAAAATCGGATTTGTGGCATTTTTTGCCTATGCGGAATAGTATTATTTAGAAATATCACCGTATTTTTGCGGAAAGGCGGCTTTTATGGAGATAATACTTGTCGGAGCTTGCGGCAGAATGGGAAGAGAAGTGGCAAGGGGGCTTTTTGACGGTATGCATATTGCCGCATCCGTTGATTTGCGCTCGCATTATAAAAACATATCCGACTACAGGGGAGAAGCGGATGTCATAATAGATTTTTCTTCGCATACGGCAACGGAGGAAACTCTTGCCTATGCCATGCGCCGCAGACTTCCGTGCGTTATCGCATCCACAGGGCAGAACAGCCGCGAGAGAGCGGCGCTGACACGGGCGGCGGCGCATATTCCCGTTTTTTATTCCGAAAATATGTCGCTCGGAGTAGCCGTACTTCTCGAATCGGCAAAGGCGGCGACGGCGATAATGCGCGATGCCGAAGTGGAGATAATCGAAAAGCACCACTCGGCAAAGGTGGATGCACCGAGCGGCACTGCACTCATGCTCGCGCGGGAATTACTCTCCGAAAACGGACGGATAGTGACGGCGAGAAACGGCGACGAGCCGCGCGCCGTGCATGATATCGGCATTTCCAGCGTGCGCATAGGGAATATCAGGGGCTACCACGAGATAATCATTTCAAACGGAAAGGAAACGCTGTCTTTTTCCCATGAGGTGGAGGACAGAAGCGTTTTCGCGAGAGGAGCGCTGAGCGCGGCGTGCTTTATCGTGAAAAAAGAAAAAGGTCTCTACGGAATGTATGACCTGATACATCTGAAATAGCGGTTTTTCGAAAATAAAAATTGATAGCATAAAATCCCGTCTTTTTTCGCAAAATATATCCGGAGGTGAAAAAAATCATGACGGAAAAAGAACTTTTATATATTGAGGACGCACTCGGACACGAAAAATACTTCAAGGACAAATGCAACGAAACGATAGCAAATCTGCAGGACCCGGAGCTTAAAAATCTCGTTTCGACAATGCTTGAAAAGCACGGTAAAATTTATCAGAGCTTCTATAATCTGCTCTGATGGGAGGGAGAATAAAATGGACGACAGAAATCTTATGGAAACGCTCCTTTTGCTTGAGAAGGGTGTTTGCAGTCTTTATATGCACGGCACAATAGAATCCTCTACGGCGAGCGTAAACAAGGCATTCGGCGATGCTCTCGGAGAATCGCTCGGTATGCAGGGCACGGTTTATGACAAGATGGCGGCAAAGGGTTGGTATCAGACAACGGCTGCCGAGCAGAACAAAATTCAGACGGTAAAGCAGAAATTCACAATGTAAATATGAAAAAGCAGACCATTTCGGATTTTTATCCGAAATGGTCTGCTTTGATATTTATAATTTTATTGCCAGCCGTATTACCTTTGCGGCATAGACAGCAAGTCCCGCAAGCACTATGCAGAAGATAAGCCACATGAGGCGGTTTTTCGATTTCTGCGATGAGGAAAGCTTGCCGATTACGGCTATTATGCTGTCGGATGGCTTATGCAGAAGCGCTGCCATTTTCAGCCTGCGCAGGAGCACAAGCGAAACCGCGATATACGGCAGTGCCGAAATGAGCTGTATCGGCTTGTACTCGCTGATGGTGCTCGAAATGCTTCCTTCGCCGAATACACCGGAGGAAAAGAGCGCACAGAAATCCATGAATGCATGGAGAGCGGCAACTACATAAATATTTCCCGTTCTGTAATAAAGTGCTGTGAGGCATACTCCCATCGAGGCGGCGCATACTGCCTGAACGAAAACGCCGACGATATCTGCATGAAATGCATTGATAAAATGAACAGAGCCGAATATCAGACCCGAAACTATAGCGGAAAACCATACGCCGCAGGCATCTTCGCCGTATTTTTCAAAAACCATGCGCGAGAGAATCCCACGGAAGAATATTTCCTCGGCAAAGCCGACCGCTGTCATCGCGAGCACGAAAACCGCTATATTAACCGAGGAGAGCGGAGCACCGTGCTTTGTTGAGCTGACGGTGATGACGAGGGTGGATACCGATATAAATATGAAATATCCGCCCGTACCGAGCCCATGAAGAAAGCCCTCGCGGGAAGAACGGAAAATATCTTTCAACCCGAGAGCGAAGGCAAGCGCGATACCTACGGCAATGCAGACGGCGTCCGCAAGGAGCATGGGCAGGTACTTCGGATATGTCATATTCTCAGTGAGAAGGGCAAATCCTGCCTGCACGACAGCCTGCACCGCAAGCATAAGTATAACGCAGAGAACTCCCGCTATAATTGGATATTTTTTTCTGAAATTTATCATTTAAAAACTCCGAAACAAAAAATCAGAAGCGGCAAAGGCACGATGATACCTCTGCCGCCTTTAATCTGCAAACGGTATTGCGAAAATGTCTTGCGAAAAATCAGTTTGCCGCCGTTGTAGCCGTGGTGGACTCGCTTTCGCTTGTCTGCCAGTCTACATCTGTTTTATTGAAAACAACGCCGTATTTTTCTATCATTTCTTCGCGATAGTTGTCAACCTCTTTATCGAATTTTTCGTCTGCGATTTTCTGCTTGATTTCATCTTTGACATCGCCGAAATTTGTGAAAGAAACGGTATCATTGTGTCTTATATTCTTCACTACGACATAGCCTATTGTGGAAAGAATCGGTTTGCTGTATATTTCACCGCTCTTTGTCGCAGTTGTGAGTGCATACATCAGCTCCGCACGATAGAGCGAATTGATATAAGATTCATAATTCTTATATTCATCCGAATTCTTATCGGCATTGGCATCGATTTTGATATTATTTTCTTTCATCATATCTTCGATTGCCTTTATTTCGGTGTCGAGATTATCAACTTTTATATAATCGCCCTCGGCAAGGGTAGCCTCGCCGGAAGCAAAGCCTGTGTAGAAATACTTATCGTCACTGTATTTCTTTTTGACCTCTTCGCGTGCGGCATCAAAATCCATTCCGCCTGTTATCTTTTTGATATATTCTGCGGCTTCGGCTTTCTTTGCCTCGACTTCGGAGGAATCCTGCATATCGAGGATTTCGAGCAGGATTGCGTCATATACAATGCCGGGGGCGTGCGTGTACTCGCTTATATGCTCATTGAAATAAGCGAGTGCTTCTTCGTCGGAAACATCGCATCTTTCGGAAATTATCGAGATGATTTCTTCTGAAATTGCTTCGTATTTTACAATGTTGTAGACAAAATTTTTGGAGATGCCGAGACTTTTGCGGAAACCTTCGTATCCACCGTCTTGATCTGCAAATGTTGCCTTGGCTTCATCTATTTTGTCCTTAAGCTTCTTTTCGCTGAATGTGATGCCTTTGGATGCAAGCTCTTTTTCATAGATTCTGTACCAGATTACAGAATCAGTACAGTATGTCACAGCGGAGGTATAGGCATACGAAATCTTGTCGTCGGTGGGAAGCTCGATATCATTCATCCATACATAGTATGCGAGATAATCGAGAATCTCCTGGTCGTTTCCGTAGATTATTTCTCCATCAACTATAGCGACGGGGGTGCCTTCATTTTTCTGCGGCTTCTTTCCGCACGATGCAAAAGCAAGGCAAATCATCGTCAGTGCAAGGAAAAGCGCCGCCATCTTTTTTAAATTATTCATTTCAATTTCCTTTCGGTATTTTCGGAATAATTACCAAAGAAGCCGCTCTTTTGGTAAAGCGGCTCCGATGATGTTCTTTTATACCATGAATCAGTGCTCGCAACCGCAGCCGCAGTTGTCATCATCACAGCAGTCGCAATCGTCGTCGCAGACACAGCTGAATGTTTCGCCGCAGGCAGGGCACTTTACATTATCAAAATCAACGGTATCGTCGAGGCATACCGTCTCGCCGCAGTAGGGGCATTCTACCTCTACGCAGTCGCAGTCGTCGTCACAGCAGTCGCAATCGTCATCGTCATCAAGACAATCGTCGCAACGGCAGTCGCAATCCTCTTCTGCGCAATCCTTGCATTCGCAATCGTCGCATTCGTCGCCGTAGAATTCATCTTCGAGAGAGCCGAGATCCTCGTCAACCTCTTCGATGTACTTTTCAAGATACTCGGACTTGTCGTCAAGGTCGGAAACCGTAGCGGCAAGGTCAGAGAGAAGATCGAGTACAGCAGAGAAAACCTTATCGTTCTTGTCTGTCTCAAGAGCTGCTACGAGACCCTTTATATAAGCAACTTTTTCGGTAAGTGTCATAATAAATACTCCTTTATTAAAAATATTGTTTGCAATTATTTTGTTTTTACTCTTTCGAGATATTCGCCTGTTCTTGTGTCGATGCGGAGAATTTCGCCGTTCTCGATGAAGAGCGGAACCTGAATTGTAGCGCCTGTTTCGAGAGTAGCGGGCTTCTTTGCGCCCTGAGCCGTATCGCCCTTGAAACCGGGCTCAACCTCGGTAACCTGAAGCTCTACGAACATAGGCGGCTCAACGCTGAATACATTTCCCTTATAGGAAACGATTTTGCACATCATTTCTTCCTTTACGAACTTGAAGTTGTCGGGAAGAAGATTCTTGGAAACGGGAATCATATCGTAAGATTCCATATCCATGAAGTAGTAGAGATCGCCGTCATTGTAGGAATACTGCATATCTCTTCTGTCAACGATAGCGGGCGGGAACTTGTCTGTAGGGCTGAAGGTCTTTTCGACAACAGCACCGGAAATGACATTTCTCAGCTTTGTGCGGACGAAAGCCGCGCCCTTGCCGGGCTTTACATGCTGAAACTCGATAACCTGCATTACATTCCCGTCCATTTCAAATGTAATACCGTTTTTAAAATCGCCTGCGATAACCATTTTTGTTTACCTCCGAATGATATCTGAATACTAAAAAATTTTCTTTACGCTCTATTGTACCTTAAAAATATGAAAATATCAAGTCTTTTTTAATAATTTATTTGAAATAACGCCTATTTTTTATATTTCTATAAGATTTTTCGGACTTTTTGTGATGTCAATTGCTCCGGAAGGTGTAATCTGCATCATATCCTCTATTCTGACGCCGTATTTTCCGGGGATATAAATGCCGGGCTCAACCGTGACGACATGACCGACCTTCAGCACCTTTGTGCATCTGGCGGAGAGACGCGGCTCCTCATGGATATACATTCCTACGCCGTGACCGAGAGAGTGACCGAAGTATCCATTGTAATCGGCGTCTATGATGTCGCGGGCAACCTTGTCCGCATCGCAGCAGAGAACGCCCTCGCGTACGAAATCTATAGCCGCCGTCTGTGCGCGCAGAACCGTATTGTAAACTTTCTTCATCTCTTCGTCAGCCTTGCCGACGGAAACGGTGCGCGTCATATCGGAGCAGTAGCCGTTCAGAATGCAACCGAAGTCCATCGTGAGAAATCCGCGTTCAAGCTTTACATTTCTCGGAACGCCGTGCGGACGGCTGGACTGCGTACCCGAAACTGCGATGGTTTCAAAGCTGGGTGCCTGCGCACCGAGGCGCTTCATGCGGTATTCTATCTCCGCCGCAACCTCCTGCTCCGTCATATTGTAATTCAGCAGAGGGAGAACCTCGGCGAAGGCTCTGTCTGTCAGGTCCTGTGCCGCGCGGATGGCGGCAAGCTCCTCTTCCGTCTTATATTCGCACAGGCTTTCGATGAGGTCGCCTGCGGGAACGAATTTCACGCCCTCGAAAAGGCTTTCGTATCTTGCAAGCGCGGAAACGGTGAGCTTTCTGTCCTCAAAGGCAACCGTCTTTATGCCCTCGTCGGCGATTATCTTTTTGATATCGGCGACAACGGAAACCTCGGGAAGCTTTGCGGTGCATCCGCGAACCTCTTTTTCAGCCGCCTCGATATATCTCGGGTCGGTGAAAAGAGTAGCGCTGTTTCTCGTTACGAAAACGGTGCTGTCGGAAGCGGGAAAACCACAGAGATACATTCCTGTTTTCTCATCTGCCACAATCAAAGCGTCGGCTATATTAAAAAGACGCTCTCTTACTCTTTCAATATTATTCATAATAAACCTCCGTAAAAATATTATCAGAAATCAACTATATCGTCGCCCGAGAGAGCGGCGAGCCCGTAATGCAGAGCCTTGGAGGCTCTGGCGCGGACGGTATCGTCCTCGCTTTCAAGCTGAGGCAGAAGCTCGCGGAAAAACGCGCCGCGTATGGAAATATCGTTTTTCAGTTCCTCGTAATCAAGGAGCGGCGCACTGCAATCGCGCACTTCAAGATAATAGACACCGATATCCTCCGCCGTTATTTTATCTGCTCTTATGTCTGCGGAAACGGGAATGTTTCCGAGCAGGCGCACGCGGAGCAGGGTATCGTTTCCGTAGCCGTTTTCCGTTGCGGCGCGGCGGACTTTTGCGATGACCTCCTTGGCGGAGACGGCACCGGAAATGTCAACATCGAGCTTTTCATACCTGCGCGTGCAGAATCTTCTCGCCTTGAATTTAAGTTGCTTCTTTCCGCCGATCCATGCGGCATCGCAGATTATTGCTCCTTTCAGACCGCATTCGCCGAAGGAACCTCCCTCAAGAGAGCCGCTGTAGGCATAATATGTATTTCCCGATTTCTGTATATCGCCGCCGTTGTGTATATGACCGAGCGCCGCATAATCGTACGCTCCGCGGACTATATCCTCAACTCCGACGGGGCAGTATGCCTTGGAATATATATCGGCGTGCGCGGCGAGGATATTTATCCTCTCGCGGTCGACATAGACCGCCGCGGCAAGCGGATTTTTCTCCATTTTTTCGCCTGTGAATGCGTAGCCGTAGACATCAACTCCGATATCGTCAAATCGGAAGCAGGTCAGCGTTTCGGAAGTGAAGATGTATACATTTTCGGGGAATTTTGTCTTGGAATAAGGAGATGTGGAAGAGTAGAAATCATGATTTCCCGGGGCTATCACGAATTTGCAGTCGGGATTTGCCGCGAACTGCGAGGTGATGAGTTCCATAGTCTCCCTTGTTACAAACTCACAGTCAAAAAGGTCGCCCGCGATGATGACTATATCATATTTTTCTATCTTCGCATACATCATGGCGGAGGTGAATGTTCCGCGTAGCTCGTTTCTTCGCGCCTGCGATTTCTGCGGGTCGAGAAGCGAGAAAGGGGAATCGAGATGCACATCCGCTATGTGAAGTATTTTTGCCATTTAAGCGCTCCTTTCACATTGTTTTGAACGGTCGCTCATGCCGTGAAGCTGTATTCACCGCCGCAGAGCTCAAAGCCGACTTCGTTTCCGATGACCGTGCAGGGAAGCATATCCCTTGCCTTGACGCCGCTTTCCGTGAGCGCATCGAAATATTTCGAGGGCAGGTAGAGCGTTCCGCTGCAGCCGAAAGGAACGGTCAGATTTACCGTAAGCTTTCCGTCGCGGTTTGCCCAGTAGCACTTGACCTCGCCGTACATGCTCTCATGCGATGCGGCGGCGCTTTCCATGCCGCAGTCCACTGCGGGGCGGAATATCGTATGGCGGAAGCCGGGGTCGTTTTCATCGGGTGAGATACCGCCGACATATTTATACATAAATGAAGAAAGGTCGGAGAACATATGATGGTTATGCGAGCCGCCGCCGTTCCAGCATTCCCAGAGAGTGGTGGCGCCGAGGTCTATCCATCTGCGGCAACCGGGAAAAGTCCTCTGCGCGAGCATACGGTGACCGACATTGCCCTCGCCGGCTCTGCCGAGCGAATGCATAACGAATTTACAGCCGAGAACGCCGAAATCGAGATGCCAGTCATTGCGCTCTATCTGCGAAATGAGCGTATCTATGAGCGGACGGCGCTCCTCCTCCGTGCAGAGGTCGAAATAAAGCATTGCCGCCGTTGCCGTCTGACAATCGCCCATGACTGTATGATGCTCGGCATCGTAGAATTTCTCGCGGAAAACCGTGCGTATCTTCTCGGCGAGGTTTCTGTAGTATTCCGCATCGTCGCCGTAGCCGAGAATGTCTGCCATCTTGACAACAGTCCTTGCGGCGTTATAGAAGAATGCCGTATCGGAAACTCTTGTCGGGCACTTGTATGCGCCCATATTCTTGGAGATGGCGGGACCCTCAAAAGGCGGACACCAGTCGCCCGTGCCGTAATCAAGGGTATAATCCGTTGTCATGCTCTCCATGAAATCGCAGTTTTTCTTTATAGCCTCGTAGCTTTTTGCGAGGATATCCTTATCGCCGTTGTAGATATAGATATTATACGGAACATTTATCAGTGCGCTCGACCAGTCGGGTCCCATCAGCCCGTAGTAGCCCCATCCCGTGGAGGGGACAACGCAGGGAATCTGACCTGCGGGGCGCTGGGAGGTTATCATATCGTCATTCCACTTGGAGAGGAAAGCGCGCGTGCCGAAGTTTGTCAGCATCTGCTCGCAGGAGAGGCTTGTATCGCCTGTCCAGCCGTTTTTCTCTCTGTGGGGGCAGTCGGTCGGTATGGAATGCATATTCGAGATGGTGGACCAGCGGCACATATGCTGAACTTTATTGAGAAGCTCGTCCGAGCAGGAGAATCTGCCTGTATCGTCGACGGCGGTGCAGAGCGTCATCGCCTTGACATCGGAAAGCTCGGGTTCGTAATCTATGCCTGTAATCTCGATATACTGGAAGCCGTGGTAAACGAATATCGGATGCCAGCATTCCGGTTCATCGCTCTTTTTGATATACTTGTCCGTCTGGAAGCCGTGACTGCGCACAAATCCGCCTATCGCGCTTGTATCTATCTCGCCGTCATCCTTCAGCACATCGGAATATCTTATGGTGATTTCCGTTCCCGCCTTGCCGCGGAAAACGAATTTGCCTATGCCCGCCTGATTCTGCCCGATATCGAAAACATAGGCGCCGCCCGGCGTTTTCCACATTTTCTTTGCATCGATGACGGTGCGCACGCGGATAGGCTCCATCTCCATGGCGCGGAGAAGTCCGCCGGGGCTTTTCATTATCTTTGTGCCTTCCCATGCGCTGTCGTCATAGTCGGCTTCCGTCCATCCGTCAAGTTCAAGGCGCGCATCGTAATGCTCGCCGTTTCGGATTCCGTTGAAGATGATGGGTCCGTGCGAGCTTTTCCATGATGTATCGGAGGGGATAATCTCGGTTTCGCCGTTTTCGTATGTTATTTTCAGTTCGCAGATGAGCTTCGGCCAATGGCGCCATGAAGCAGCGCGGGTATTCCACGGGTCCTCGGCAAAGCAGTTGTACCAGCCGTTTCCGAGGACGGCGGAGAGCGCGTTTTTGCCGACGGTGAGCAGGCGCTTCACATCGTATACCATATACATATCTGTCGCGTCATATCGCGTAAAGGCAGGGGAGAGCATATCATCGCCTGTCTTTTCGCCGTTTATATAGCTCTCGAAATATCCGAGTCCGCATATAGTGAGATATGCTTCCTTTACCGGCGCGGAAATATCAAAGGTCTTGCGCAGATAAGGTGCGGCAAAAGCCGAATCTTCCTTTCGGATGAAGTTTGCAGTTATCCATTTTCCGCTCCAACGCTCGGAGAGCTTGCCTGTGACGAATGTGCCGCTTTCGTTTTTGCCCACGGCACCCGCCGCGCTCTTTGCCGCAACGGAAAAATAGTACCGCGTGACCGGGGAGAGCGCTTCTCCCTCGTATCTGATGAGGACGCTTTCATCCTCCGAGCCGAAATGCCTCTGCCATACGGGCGAGGAAAAATCGGGGTTTGCACTGACCGTTACGGTAAATTCCGCGAGTTTATCGCCGCGTATGCCGCTTTGCGCCTTGAAAGAAAAACGCGGCACGGTGTCTATCCCGCAGGGATTTTTCAGATAATTTACGGTGAGGTCATAGATTTTCAGATTTTCCATGTTTTCTCCTTAGAAAAAAACTAATATTTCAGGTTAATTATATCACAAATATTTCGCTTTTACAATAATAAATAAAAATATTTTTATATTATCTCCTCGGTTGACAGAAGCGGAAATTTAATGTATAATTACTTTATCAAATAAGGAGAATCAAAATTATGCATTTTCTTCCGTTAAGTAAAAAAGAAATGCTTGAGCGCGGCTGGGACGCGCCGGATATAGTCTGCGTCACGGGCGATGCCTATGTAGACCATCCGAGCTTCGGTATAGCAATAATCTCCCGTGTGCTTGAAGCCGCGGGCTTAAAAATATGCATATGTTCACAGCCGCAGTGCGATGCCGACTATATGCAGTTCGGTCGCCCGCGTCTTGCCTTTTTCGTCTCGGGTGGAAATATAGATTCCATGGTGGCGCATTATACCGCCGCAAAGAGAAAGCGCAGTAACGATTATTATACGGCCGGCGGCAAGGCAGGGAAGCGTCCCGACCGCGCAACGGAGGTTTACTGCAAAAATATCCGCCGTCTCTACGGCGATATTCCGCTCTGTATAGGCGGGCTGGAGGCTTCGCTTCGCCGATTTGCCCATTATGATTACTGGGATGACCGCGTGCGCCCTTCGATACTGACAGAATGTGATGCCGATCTGCTCATGTTCGGCATGGGTGAGCATTCCTGCGTTGAGATAGCGAAGCGGCTCGATGAGGGCGAGCATATTTCTATGCTCACCGATATACGCGGCACATCATATTCCGTTAAAACAAGCGAATATACATATCGCCCCTGCGAGGAATGTCCCTCATTTGAGCAGGTAAAGGAAAATACGCCTGCAGGAAAGGCGGCATATGCGAAATCCTGCCGTATTCAGCAGGATGAATCCGATGCTTTCCGCGGCAAAACCGTAATTCAGCGGCACGGAGACAGGATTGTTGTTCAGAATCCTCCTGCGCTTCCTCTTTCGCAGGAGGAGCTTGACGCGGTATATGAACTGCCGTATATGAGAAATTATCATCCGTCATATGAAGCGCAGGGAGGAGTTCCCGCGATAGAAGAGGTGAAATTTTCGATAACTCATGTGCGCGGTTGCTTCGGCGCCTGCAATTTCTGCTCCATAGCTTATCATCAGGGAAGATATATTACCTGCCGCAGCGAGGATTCCGTTGTCCGCGAGGCAAAAATGCTTGCCGCTATGCCCGATTTCAAGGGATATATCCATGATGTCGGCGGACCTACGGCAAATTTCCGCCGCCCCTCCTGCAACGGGCAGGAAAAGCGCGGCATGTGCAAGGGCAAAAAGTGCCTTGCGCCTACGCCATGCAAGAATCTTGTGGTAGACGAAAGCGAATATCTGCATCTTCTTCGCCGCCTGCGCGAAATAAAGGGAATAAAGAAAATTTTCATACGCTCGGGAATCAGATTTGATTATATGCTTCTCGATAAAAACGATGATTTCTTCAAGGACCTCGTGCGTTATCATGTCAGCGGACAGCTTAAGGTCGCACCCGAGCATTGCTCGGCAGGAGTGCTGACTGCCATGGGCAAGCCTGATATTTCCGTTTATAAGAAATTCCGTGCGCGCTTCTATGAGCTGACAAAAAGCATGGATAAGAAACAATATCTCGTGCCGTATCTCATGTCGAGTCATCCGGGAAGCACTATAAAAGATGCGATAATACTTGCGCAGTTTCTCAAGGAGGAGGGAATACATCCCGAGCAGGTTCAGGATTTTTATCCGACTCCCGGGACGGTGTCGACCTGTATGTTCTATACGGGGCTTGACCCATATACGATGAAGCCGATTTATGTGCCGAAAACGCCTGCGGAAAAGGCGGAGCAGAGAGCACTCCTGCAATATTTCCGCCCCGAAAACCGCGTTATAGTGCTTCGTGCGCTCCGCGAGGCAGGCAGAAGCGACCTCATCGGCTATGGCGAAAAATGTCTCGTGCGTCCTGACAGCGCAGGTACGCGCGGATATAAACAGGTCGGCGCAAAGCAGGGAAGCGCGAAGCGCGGAAATCCCGCAAACGACGGCAAACCGCCGCGCAAAAATGAGAGGAACGGAAAATCGCCCGCAAAAGGTTATTCTGATAAAAATGATGCGAAAAAGCCGCAAAAAAGAAGCAGTAACCCGCACGGAAAAAGATAAAAGAAAATAATTTTTTCAAGTATGGACTTTTCCCGTTGACAAAACCGATTTTATGTGCTATAATGCTTTAGCAAAGTGAGGCGCATAAATCGGTTTTGCCTCATTCTTATATACGGAGAGGTATCGAAGTGGTCATAACGGGGCTGACTCGAAATCATGTACACATTTGAGTAGTTGTGCCACTGAAAACCGCCGGAAAGCCTTGATTTTGTTGGGTTTTCGCTCGGTTGATGATTTTTCTGACCGACTTATCTAACGGGTTTTCTAAAAAATTGAATAATGATTGTTTCCCTTGTTTTTGAGGGTGAACATATATGGAGAGGTATCGAAGTGGTCATAACGGGGCTGACTCGAAATCAGTTTGCGCGAAAGCGCACAAGGGTTCGAATCCCTTCCTCTCCGCCAACGCAGGACACCGAAAGGTGTCCTTTTTGTTTTTACCGATAGGATACGAACGAGTTGACAGTGATGCCGATGGAGCATCAAAACTTCAAAGAAATAACGCAGAGATAAAATGATCTCTCCGCTTTCTTTAACAATAGTTGAGCGAAGATAACCGCCTACGGTTCGTGATTGAATCGCAGGCGGTTTTTGAGTTGCTATTGAATTAAACCATTGAGTTCATAATGTCTAACAGACTCTGATAGCTATCCACATCATGATAGCGAACTTGGCTGTTGGACATCTCATTGAACAGTTTCTTTGCGCAAGAAATTTTGGCTTGCTCGATTGGACGGAGATTCAGACTTTCCATCGTTCCCTTTGTTTCGGCAACAAAGAATATGTGCTTCACTGTCCCCTCATAGAAAGCAATCGCCCAGTCGGGAGAGTAATTGCCAACAGGAGTTGGAATGTGGAAGCCCTTCGGCAGTTTTGCATATACGCAGACTTCTGCGGCAGCATCGAGATCCTGTGCGAATTTGCGTTCGATGCTTTGCTCGGCGGAGCCATCTGTGAAAACATAATCCTGAATCGCCTTTTCGGCTCTGAATGCTTTATCAAAGGCTTGTTTGCTCTTATCCGCAGTAAAAATACCACTGTCAAATCCGCCTTCGATTGAGTTATAGGAGATATGCTCCACAATCATGGTTGCCTTTTGCTCGTTGATCAACCGAATAACCTTTGAAATGAATTCCTCCGGGTTATTCCTGAACATATAAAGTTTGTCCTGGCGTATTCCTTTCAGAATTGCCGCCACGGTTTTTCTTGTCAGAGTCGTCCCACCGGCTATTTTACCGATCAGGTCATACTTGACCTGACTGGTTTCTGCGTGCCTGAGAGTCTGCGTTCTCGTTTTTACAGAACCGAACGATTCACCTCTGTCGACCTCATACTCATTCATTTCTGTTTTCTGTCTGCCGATAGAAGTTGTGTATTGCAGTTCGGAAACGAATAATTTGTCATCAATATGAGCGATTGCCTTGGCGATCAATTCATTGCTGTCAAAAGATACAGTGTATGCGTACTTGTGGTTGATCTGATTCCAAAGGGCTTGGAATTCCTTCTTTGCCCAGTTATCATTCAGCGGATTTTCTTTAATGGCAGATTCATGTCCGTCGGTGAACATATCATCAATGACGGTATCATCATATACCGATTGAATCAATGTATGAATCCCACCGCTCATAGGTTCAAGTTCTGCCGGAAGCGGAGCGATTGTTCCCATTTGCACATCCATGCGGTACTTGTCCGTGACCTTACGCTGCATATTTACATAGCCGTTACTGATGAGATAGAATTCAATTGTATCTGCTGCGTTTTTATCGATCAGGGTCGGGACATCGTTGACTTTCACATACTTGCCGTTGAAATACTCGCTTGTTGCGGTAGTCGGTCTGTCATAAAGAACCGTCTTAATGTCTGACTGTAAGGCTCCGACAAAATCACGGTAGCTTTCGCTTGCCACAACCGTCAAGAGATTTACATCCTGCACCGAAGAACCGAGCGTCTCGGAATCCATACGACTTCCGGTTTGATTGACGCAAAGGCGAAGCCCTCGTCCGACCTCTTGGCGTTTTGCTGTTTGACTGTCTGAATGCTTCAATGTGCAGATCTGAAATACATTCGGATTATCCCAACCTTCACGCAATGCGGAATGAGAGAAAATAAACCGTGTCGGTTCTTCAAATGACAGCAGACGCTCCTTGTTTTTGAGGATCAGATCGTAGGCAGAAATATCATCTGAGAATTCACTGCCGCGCTTCAACTCGCTGTCGATGCTTCTGCCGGTCTTCTTATCGATGCTGAAGTAGCCTTTATGTACGGCGGATACATCGGAGCAAGTCGATTTCAGATACCGTTGATAAGGCGTATCGAGCAAGGTTACATAGTCGTTGAGGACGCTGATATACTCCTGCTCGAACATCTGTCCGTACTCGCCGAGTTTCTCGTCTCCGTTTTCATCGTACTGGCGATATTTTGATACTTCATCGATGAAAAACAATGAGAGGCACTTGATGCCCATATTAAAGAGTTTTTCTTCTTTCTCAAAATGTGAAAGAATGGTTTCTCTGATCTGGATTCGGCGCATATCCCGTTCTGAAATATCTCCTACGATCTCGCCGGCTTTCAGAACAACACCGTTTGTGAAGGTTATGGTATTCTGAATCGGATCAATTTCCGAAATGGTATAGCCTTTGTATTGCCCCATTTCCTGCGAAATGTAGAACAGATCGTCGCCGACACCGAGAACACGGGTTTCCCGGTTGACCGATTTGTTGTAGCCGATTTCAAGCTCGATCCGAGCCATAGGAGGCTTCTTTTGGGAAAGAATAATGCTCTCAAAGTAGAGATAATGGTCTGTTCCTCTGAAATTCTTTACCTCAAAGCCCTTGACCTCAATCTTCTTGACCAGGCGTTTGTTGAAAGCATCCAACGCATCCAATACATAGACAAGATTGTGCTGCGTTTTATGCGTTGCAGAATAGTTGATCGTGAACAGCGGATGAAAGTTCTTGAGTGCATTCTGCGTCACTTCGCCGCCCATTTTCTGCGGCTCATCCATAATGAGAATCGGATGGTTAGCTGCAATAACATCAATCGGCTTGCGGGAGCCAAAGGTATCGCGCGGAGAGAAAATTATCTTCGCCTCCTTGCTCTTACCGTCCTCTTTCAGTGAAGCGGCAAATGCCTGTGTATTGATGATCATGACATTGATGCCGGAGCTTGAAGAAAAAGTATCGAGCTGCTCCAGATTTGAGCTGTTGTAGATAAAGTATCTTGCTTTCTTGCCGTAGTTCTCCATGAAGTGATCTTCGGTGATTTCAAACGACTTTTTGACGCCTTCACGGATTGCGATTGACGGTACGACCACAATGAACTTGCTCCAGCCATACCGCTTGTTCAGCTCAAACATCGTCTTGATGTAGACATAGGTTTTGCCCGTGCCGGTTTCCATTTCAATATCAAGACTGCATCTTCCGCAGTTGCTTCCGCTGGTTAAAGCGGAAGAAAGTTTAATATTGTTCTGTGACTGAATCTCATTGATATTGCGAAGCAGTTGATCGTCGGAAAGTTCCACGGCGGCGTTTTTATAGCCGACCTCGCTGTTAAGCGCTTCGCCGTCCTCATCGATTTCCAAAGCAATTTGCTGCGGAGCCGACAGTTTGCCGACATCCCGACGGAAATTTGTTCTTTCCTGAAACGGTTGTCCGCCAAATACTTTCACCACTGCGTCTACCGCATCGGTTTGGTACCCCTGTATCTTGAATTTGAATTTCATTTGTGACTTCCTCCTTCCAAGTATAGGATAGCGACAGAAATCAAGGCAAGACAACGCTTGTAAAAATAGTCGTATTGTCGATTGTCCGTAATATCAACCTTGGTCGTTTCGTGATGGCGAATTCTGAACCCATTGCCAATGTTCGTTAGTGCCTTGAACTCGTCTTCATACATAGCCTTATAGTGAGGGTCTGAAGAACTCATATCATCAATTATTTTGTTCGCAGATGATGCCTTATTAAGTGCCGGAGAATAAAAGGTTTTCAGTCTCTCAAAAGCATCCCATATTTTCTCTACTGCAATCTGTTTATTGCCTGCTCGATAATAGTTATCTGCTTCTTCTATAAGTTCCTTCAAACCTTGTTCGGAAATATCCGATACAACCTTTTTGTCAATAGGGACTTCGAAGGTACTTACAACTCTCCCTTGTTCTAATCTGTATCCAACCGAATTTAACTTAAAAAGTGTATTCATCTGAGACGAATAATCACTTTCGGCATTGTACTTTTCGCACAACTCAATCACATCAAGAACGCAGAATGGTGAATTATGCAGAATAAATTGCTCCATATCCGAGGTTTCAACATAATTATTGCTTGCGTCAAAGCACTTCGGCTTATAGAACTGTGAAATATCTCTAAAGATACATTCACTCGTAGTAATATCATAGTTCCATCCAGTATCATCGGTTTCACGATATACGGTTGAGTATCTTTCGATAAGTTTGTAAATTTGGTTTCGGATTTTCATACTCAACGAGAGTTTAAGCTCTTTTGCCTTTATTGCCTTTTCGTGCCTTTGTGAGAAAGGGACAAACAAAGAACTTTCCTCCTGGTCGTATTTACGCCAACCATACACATCTCGTCCGGATATTTTGCTTTCCGGATAAAGCTCATAGCCGTCGTTGTGAAGCAGTCCGTTTACTGCATCAAGAATTTCTTTCCAATAACCTTTTTCATACCTAACCGCAGGATGAAAAACAGCACATAAGAACTTCAGCAGAACTTCATCGTCGCCATTCAAGAGTTCAAATCTATCGTCCTCAAAAATCCAACCATTTTCATAATCGTCGTTATTTATCGTGTGCTGCCATATGTCGCCCTCGGCATCTTCAAAACGATTATCATAACTCGGAAGTTCTTTGAGGTCATAAATCCGTTTGAGAAAATCAATCTCGCTTAGGTTGCCATAATAGCCATAGCGTACTCGTTTGGTTTCCCACAATTCGTCTATATCCATGCCATATTGAAACAAAGCGAAGATATCTCTTCGTGTTATTTCTGTTATTTGCTTCAACTCATAGCACCTTCCTTATCGTGGTCGGACTATAGGTAGCGAAAATCTGATCGAAGTTGGTTGCCACGCTGTCGGAAGCCATGGAGCTATCGCGCATGACAAAGTAGTACGGTTCTTGTTTTGCAATTGCCGTAATGACTTCGTCGGTTACATTGTCATCAAAGCAGGCGATCAGGTAGTTACCCTCCACATTGAACACCTTCTTACCGGCAATGGTGGTTTCCTCAATTTTGCTTGACAGAAGAACGCCAAGATCGAGCATAACCTGGAAAAGCAAATCTTCGGGAGTTCTGTCTTCCTTTATGTTGTCAGTCAGCTGATCGAACATACCGATTTCATAATCGTCGGGATTGTAATACACATCTTTCATGTTGGAGGTATCGCACTTCAGAACACGGAAACCGATGTCGAGGTTTTGTGCAGTAAGTCCCGCTTCTTCTTTGATTTTCTTACCGGCACGACGGATGCGTTCCTTGCCGATTTCACAGATGTTTTTGTATGTACTATCTTGTGTTTCCTCGGGCAACTGGACAAGAATAAACCTTCGATTGCCACCATCTGTTATGTTCTGCTTAAAAACAGCTTCGGCGGTAGTAGCAGATCCGCTGAAAAAATCTACAACCAAAGCATCTTTATCATAGTGCGTAGCCAACAATGCCTTAATTAAATCCACTGGTTTTGGAAAATCAAATCGAGCAGAAATTTTATGAGAAGCAAGTTGCTTCTTGGCAATGTCGTTAGAATAATCGTTTGATATAAAATCAATGGTAGACATTTTTCGTGTTTTTTCTCTCTTTACGACAGCATAAGACCCGTTCGGCTGTTTTTCAATCGCAGCGTTAAGATACCCCTTTGTATAGATTCGCCCGTTTTGAAAAACAATCCATCCGTTTTTCAAGCCAAACTCGAACAACTCTTTTGACCATCGCCATGCGTAATCTTTGGGTAGATGTTTACCGCTTTGTCTCTCAAGATATTTGTTATAATCACTACCCGGATAATAAGTGACTCCTTCATGTGTAATTGGATAGTCAAGAGAAGCTGAGTAACTTATCGAATTACAATCCAGAGGTTGCTTGAGATTATACCTTCCTCTTTCCGCCTCGTATTCATCGGAGTATTTATAACTATCGTCCTCAAATGCTTGTCCGACAAAAATATCATGCCTGGATTTCGTATAGCAAAGAACATAATCGTGACTCACCATAAATGTTAGAGGGGTCTTACCACTCTTTGTCGCAAGTCTTGGAAACACAGCTATGGCGTTATCACTACCAAATATTTCATCGCACATTTTGCTGAGATTAGCAATCTCGTTATCATCAATCGATATGAAAATAACACCATCATCTGCAAGCAAATCTTTAGCAATTCGCAAACGGGTGTACATCATATTAAGCCAGTCCGTATGGAAACGACCGTTGCTCTCGGTGTTCTGCACCATACGGTTGCCGTACTCGTCAAACTGTCCGCTATTTGCAAGGTACTCATCAGTGCTTTGGGCAAAATCATCCTCATACACAAAGTCATTTCCCGTATTGTACGGCGGGTCTATGTAAATCATCTTGATTTTGCCGAGATAGGTTTCCTGCAGGAGCTTCAGCACTTCAAGGTTATCACCCTCGATATAGAGGTTTTCGGTGGTATCAAAGTCCACGCTGCCAGTGCTACAATAAGGTTTTCCCTCACTGTCCGCACCGGTGGGTTTTGTTTCATCATCACGAACTGGACGCAGCGTTTTGGAAATGGGAGCGTTCGCCAGCAGGACAGATTTCTTCTTGTCCGGCCAGGTGAACTGATAGCGTTCCTCTTTTCCGTCAACGACCTTTGTGTTGATTTCCTGCATCAGCACATCCTTGTCAATGGCACGAACAACCTCGCCGTTCTCGTCAATCGTCTCCGTCACGGCGTTCGGGAACATCTCCGCCAGCTTTCTGTAGTTCTCATCGGCTTTGTTCGCCGTTTGCATTTTCAGTTTATCCATTATGCTTGTCCTCCTTGATTCAATGTAATAACCGAATTGGCAAGGCGTTTCTCTCCACCAACCGGAGTAGTATAAAACCTCTGCTCGATACCATACAGCAGCATTTTCAATTCATTTTCAGAACCAACTTCAAAAGCATTTTCTGAAACTTTCAATTCGGGACAGTATTCGCCTATGTAGGCAAAGATGTTCTTTCGATCGGTTTCTCCAAGCTCCGACAGGGTTTTTGCTGCAAGAGCAATCCTTTTTCTGTTGGCGGTTTTTACTTTGCTGCCGGAATAGTCATCCTTTAAGTTGATAAAATCATTTGCAAGAAAAGAATCTGTTTCTTCTTGCGTGGCTTCGCGATAAAGCATATCTATCCCCCTGAATATACTGGTGATAGATTCGAGTTTACGGAAATATAGGCTGTCGGTGGTTTTATCATAAATTGCATCCGGAATTTCTCTGATAACAATTTCCGAGCAGTTGGTTCTGTATTTGAATTCTTCTCCAAAGCGGAAAATTCTTTTTTGTGCAATCAAATTTGACTTGGATATATTCTGAAAGAAGATGAATCTATCATCAAATGCAAACAGGTAATCTATCCTTTCAAATTCTGCATGAGTGAGTAAAGCCAAGTCTACGGTGGTAAAGGTTTCAGAAAGCAAATCTATGCTATATTCAGTATCCCGAACATTCTGAATGCAAAACCAATCATCATCTTCAAGCGTTGCTCCCGGAGTGTATGGTGATGTTGAAGCACTTTCCGGATCAAATACCGGAAAGATAGTTTCATCTGATGAAAGCATCAGTCGATACTTGCTGTTTTCACGTTGCTTTAATTTTACACATATATTACTCATTTTGTCTTCCTCTCAATAAAAGTTGTATTGTTCAAACGATGCAAATGATCGAATCTTAGCTCTGCGGAATTTCGAATAACTGGACCTTTTCTGATAATAAAAATACTTGTACCATTTTCAGTCGTGACGTGGTAGTAATGATAGCCAAAAAGCAGATATATGGGATTATAGTATTGTGTTTGTGATAAAAAGGTAAAGACAAATACTATGAGGTATACCACTGCCATTGTAAAGAGGTCAGAAACTCCCACGGAAACAAAGAAATACCCCAAATATATCGGTAGAAACTCCCCATCTGCAAGGCTAAACTCTTTGCAATTACCAACTAAAGATTCAATTCCTAAAAAACGAGTCATAATAAGCGAAATCCATGACAGAAAGATCGGAATTATCAAAAGCAGTATTCCAAACAAATGATTTGGCACTTTCCCAATTGTCCAACCTTCTTTTATTACATATATGATCGCCATCCATGATGTTGCGTTTAGAGTGAGTAGCAATTTATATAGAAACATAACGACAACCTCCTTATGGTGAATTTTGATTTTCTTTTAAAGCTCTAATCCGTTGCACCAGTTCAAACTTCTTTTTCGGCTGTTTTTCCGCTCGTGCCATTTTTTCGAGAGACGCAATTTCCTTTTCTATCTTTTTTCGTTGTTCGTCAAGTGCAATCTGTTCTTCAATGGAGCGTCCGCTTTCAGGGTGAATATCCCCGATTTGAATGATTAGGTTGTTCCATACTGAATCAAGGTTCAGCCCTTGCAGGGAGAAGGAAAATGCGTCTGTTGGCTTCCAATCCGTTTGAATGAGTTTCCCATGAAAGATCGCCACCCGGCTTTCGGTTTCATATTGCAGAACGAGAATCATTTTGTTGTCGATCAAGCGAAAGAGCATCGAGATCGTTTTATCGTCATAATCCTTCCGCTTGAGGCAGACCAGGATCACATAAAACGCCTTGACGGCTTCTCCATCTGTAATCCCTACGCTGTAAGGCGAGATCTCATTGACAAAATAGAGGCGTGAAATGTCTGCATCCACACGATCTTGCTGTAAGGTGTTCAGTTGAAGCTTTTCAAAAATCACTTTTTTATGTAGTGGTTTTCGTAATTCTGTTTTCTGTGGGAATCCAAGCATATCCATGCCTCCTTTGATTTTATTTTACGACCAAGAAGCAGATCAGTTCAAAATCATCCAGCCCCTTGATTTCGTTTGACAAAAAGCTCATCTGACCACCGCCAAGGAATGTATCAATCTCGCTTTCTTCTTTGGTTTCGATAATGGATGCAATCGCATCTCCAAGCAATGCGGAGGTTGCTTGCATATTGCGTCCGTCTTTCGTTTCCTTATTGAACCGACGGTACAGTTCCGGAATCGGCGTGGCTTTACCTTTGCACAAATAGCGGAGCTTGTCCAGCATTGCTTTGGGCGAAAGGTGGTCGCAAACAACTTCGCCATCATCGGCAATATACACCATATAGAACGGATGCAGCCGATTCTGGTGGTCGATATTGATGCTGTTTGATCGGTTCTTCAGCACGAACACAACGCCCGGAGGGCATTCATCATTTGAAGCGGCTACGGCGTGAAGTCCGAACGGTGTTTTGTCAAGATTGGGATTTGCTTTGACATATTCCAGCAGGTCGAGCCGGAATTCATTTAAGCCCAGATCCATGATGGAGATGCCGGAGGACATTTCCTCGATATCAACGACTTCTTCCTGGAGGCGCTTCAATTGTGCTTTCCTGTATTCCAGATCGGACTTTTCTTCTTGCAATATGTTGTCGTCTCCGGTTGCGGTCATATCAACGATCT
The DNA here is from genome assembly GCA_905202255.1 of uncultured Ruminococcus sp. Classification (GTDB taxonomy): domain Bacteria; phylum Bacillota; class Clostridia; order Oscillospirales; family CAG-272; genus Apopatosoma. The sequence continues at coordinate 51,561 of CAJKRH010000003.1, read as the reverse complement.
TCATACGGGTTTCAACACGTGCCTTGAGGTCTATATATTCGTCAAGTGTAACATTTGGCCAGAAGTTTACCAGCTGAATGACTTTATTGCGGCTTCCGATACGGTCGATACGCCCGAACCGCTGAATGATGCGAACGGGATTCCAGTGAATATCGTAATTGATGAGATAGTCGCAATCCTGCAGGTTCTGACCTTCGGAAATACAGTCGGTTGCAATCAGCACATCTATTTCTGTCGTATCACCGGGCATCAGCAGTTCTTTATCTTTAGAGATCGGAGAGAAGCAAGTCAGCACGGTATTCATATCGCAGTGCAGACGAGGAACGGTTGAACGGCCGTCAACCGAGCCTGTTACCATTGCGGTGTTCAAATGATAGTTTTGGAGAACAAACCTGCTCACATTCTCATAAAGGTACTCTGCGGTATCAGAAAATGCGGTGAAAATAATAACCTTTCGATTATTGTCATTGATGGGATGCTCAATCTTATTTGAGAGAACTCTGAAAAGCTCCTGCAATTTGCTGTCATGCTCCGGTGTAATATCAGCAACCATGACAGTCAAAAGTTCAATGGTTTCTTTGTCCTTTGCAAGATCTCTGCGCCATGATGTATAGTCCATATCGCTCAGATTGATTTTGACCTTTTTCCCGAAAGAAAAGAGTTCATCATCGTTTTGGTCATCAAGATCAAAATCGTTCAGCTGAGAGATGTCTTCCAGATTGACGTTGGTATCGGAATACTGATTGAAGCTGTCAATGGTTGATATCGTTGTTTTCAGCAGATTGTCAATCCGGCTCAATGTGAGTCTGAACGATGCGACGGAGCTTTCCATTCGTTTCATCAGGTTGATTGCCATCAAACGCCTGATGCCTTGCTCTCGGTTCGCCTGTGTAAAGCCCACATTAACCTTTTCATCGTCAAACAAATCAGCGTATTTGCTTTTTTTGCTGTCGAGAATGTAGTGGGATGGAGTATAAATTGCAAGATTCAAAAGCATCAGCTGCTCAAATATTTCGTTATAGTTGATCGCACTGCGCAGATCTGTCAGTGGCGGATACAAGGAAATTGGCTTAAGCCTTTCCGGAAAAGAACCGATATCTGCGGTATCATAGTATTTTTCAATGTGCTTTCTTGAACGGGCAATCGTAACAGAATCCAGTACCTCAAAGAAATCGAAGTCCAGCATTTTCAGGAGGCTTTCGGTGGTTCTGCTGCGAGGATCTTGTTTGCTCCATGTGTTAAACGCCCGCTGAGCCTGACGGAATATTTCCTCAATTGTGCTTTTGGTGTTCAGTTTTTCGTTGATCAGGTTTGAATTACCCTCATAAGCAAGCGCAAGCTGATTTTTCAAATCATTAAAACGATTGTTTACCGGCGTTGCCGAGAGCATTAAAACCTTGGTCTTTACACCTGTTCTGATGACTTTGTTCAAAAGTCGGAGATATCTGTTTTCTTTTTCCGAATCGCCGCCGGATTTCCCGCCGTTTCTGAAGTTGTGTGATTCATCGATTACGACCAGATCATAATTGCCCCAGTTCAAGCGATCCAAGTCTAAACCATTGGAGGAACCGTGGTTTCTCGACAGGTCAGTATGATAAAGCACATCATAGCGAAGACGGTCAGCGGCGATTGGATTATTGACATAGTTATCCTTATAGGTGTTCCAGTTGTTCGCCAGTTTTTTAGGGCAGAGGACGAGAACCGATTTGTTGCGGTTTTCGTAGTACTTAATAACCGCCAGTGCGGTGAAGGTTTTGCCCAATCCCACGCTGTCTGCCAGGATGCATCCGTTGAACTTTTCAAGTTTATTGATAATCGCCAATGCAGCATCCCTTTGGAAGTTATAAAGCATTCCCCAGATTTTACTTTCCTTAAATCCGGTCGCTTCATTCGGCAAAACATCTTCTGAAATATCTTCAAGGAATTCGTTGAAGATATTATAGAGCGTTACAAAGTAGATGAATTCGGGTGAATTCTCGTTGTAAGCAGTGGAGATGCTATCGATAATTTCGTCTGTCACATTTTGAAGCAATTTGCTGTCAGACCAAATATCATTAAATCCTGCCAAGAGCGTTTTAGCAAGAGAAGCATCTTTTACGATGGTTGTGTTCATTGCGTTTCCTTTTTCGCAGCCGAGTTCAACTGTCGTAAAGCCATTGATTGGTGTATAGCCTGCATCGTCAACCACTAATTGCCCTTGGATGGATTTATCACTGATGTTGGATTTGAAAGTAACTTTCGCTCGGATCCAATCTGCACATTCTTTAGCAATGGCTTTTTGAGTCAACTCATTGCGTAGCCTTATTTCAAACTCCGTTCCATAAAGGCTTCTTTCTCGCGTAAGGCGAGGAATATAAAACTCCCGGCGTTCTTTTTTGGCTTTCTCGGCGATGAATGTCGGGGAGGTGAAAATAAAACGCAGCTCATCTATTTGTGTAAGTTGATCTTTTAACGCTTGAAAGGCGTATATCGAAAAGCAAGCTGCGGCAATGGATATTTTACTCCCGCTGTGTATCGAATCTGCCAGGTCATCTTTCAATGTTTTGTTGATATTATCGATAAGTTCCATTAGCGTTTCTCCGTGTCAGATTTGATATCCGGAATCACTTCCATAATGTCGCCTATATCGCAGCCGAGCGCCGTGCAGACTTTGACAAGCACTTCTGTATTGACCGATTCGTTCTTTGTCATTTTTGCAATGGTTGAAGAACTGAGACCGGTAGCCAACTGGAGATCTTTTTTCTTCATGTCCTTATCAATCAATAGCTTCCACAGCTTTTTGTAACTCACACTCATGTTTTACTCCTAACCCAATAGACTCATTATATTATATCATATTTGCTGCAGAAAAACAAGTGGTGGAAAGCATAATGTCGAAATTTGACTTTGCAAATGCGAAATTCATGTTCGAAATTGAAGACACAAGGTTTAGTAAGTGGTTTGTTTTTGTCAAGTTGCTGGCAAAGAGCAAAGGAACAACCTTGAGAACATCTCAAGACCATTCCTTTGCTCTTTATTTTTTCTCTTTTTTATACCCTGCAAGCAAATTTCGCAGTTGCTCTGTCCCGACTTTGCGCGCCGTCTCCGGAGAGGCGATATGTCCGATCAGGCTTTGCTTGCTGATCAGCACTTTTCCGCCGACCACCGCACCGAAGATGTTGCCTCTTGCCACGTAGCGATTGAGCGTTCCCACCGTCAAGCCGGTCAGCTCTGCCGCCAGCTTGCTTGGCAAGGCATCGGGATATTTGCTCCAACATTTTGCTATGTATTCGCGTAACTTTCTCGCTTCCTCCTGCGACAGTACAATGGTCGGTGTCGGCGGCTTGTTTCTTTGCGCCGTAAACCGCCCATTCAGGTCGGCAAAGCGTTCGGGATGATCGGTCATTTCCTTCCGCAGGGCTTCCACATCGCACATCCGCAATGAGTACCGATGCGTTTTGTTGCCGTTGTCCTCGTATCGGATATAGCCGTTTTGCAGCATAAACAGGAATTTTCGTTTGGATATATGCAGGTACGCTCTTGCCGCATCCGCGCTGATGATCTGTTCCATGCACTCACCCCCTATCAGAAATCGGCACCACGATTAGTCGTGATGCCGATCATCAAACAGCGCGCTGATGGTTTCCGCACTGATGTCTTTTCCGCTCTTGTCCAGGTGCGCATAGATATTTGCCGTTGTACTGATGTCCGAGTGACCAAGGTATTTCGATACATTGAACAGCGGGATGTCCTTGTTGATGAGAATGCTGGCGAAGGTGTGTCGCAGGTCGTGGAAGCGGATGTGCCGCATGCCGTTCTTCTCAAGCACCTGCGAGAAGCGGAGCGTGACATATCGCGGTGTCAGAAGGTTGCCCAGCTTGTCCGTGCACACATAATCGTCGTATGCGCGGTTGTAACTGCCCTTGAACATACGGCGGTAGAGGTCCTGTTGTGCCTTTTGTTCGACCAGCATTTCATAGACCGGCGCGGGGATCGGCAGGCTTCTGCGACTGCTGGAGTTCTTCATTTCCTCAATCGGTTTGAGAATTTTCTCGCCGTCAATCTCGACTTCTACAACCTTGGTGTCGAGCAGAACCTCGCGCTTCTCCATGTCAATGCGTGACCACCGCATGCCGAGTGCTTCACTCCGTCGCAGTCCCATGCACCCTGCAAGGATGATTGCCGGGTAGATGGCTTCCGATCTTGCGAGACTGAGCAGTGTCAGCAGTTCTTCTTCCGAGAGATTCTGACCGAAGAATTTGTTTTTCTTTGGGCGTTCCACGCGGTCAAAGGGATTGGCAGAGAGGATTTCTTTCTTGTACGCCTGCTGGAACGCGCGGCGCATGACTGCGTGATAGTGAATGACCGTGTTGGCGACCATGCCTTCATCGAAGATGGACTGATAGAACTCGTCGATCTGGTTCGGGCGCAGGCTTGCGATGGTGATGGGTTTCGGACCGAAGTAGCGTTTGATTCTGCCGTAGATCATGTTGTGGTAACTGCGATAGGTGTTGATTTGCAGGCTCGGCTGGACGCTGCCGAGCCATTTGACCATGTACTCGAAGACCGGCATATCCGCATCTGGATTCTGTGAGCGCGTAAGAATTTCGGTCAGCTCTTTCTCGAAGTCATTGACCGCCTCGCGCATGGCGGCGTTGATTTTGGCTTTGGAAGCTCCTTCTTTCAGCCCGAGGGACTTCCATTTGTTTTTCCGCTTTCCGTTCTCGTCCTTGTACTGGATGACCGCATAGAGGCTTCCGTTCTTGGCTTGCGTGCTGGCGGTCAGATGATTTTTTGCTTGTGGCATGATGCTTTTCTCCTTGTGCTTTTGGTTTTACGCTGTCCGCGCAACACACAACATACCACACTGTTGTTCGCAAGTCCAGACCTTTTCCCGATTGTTATCAGAAAGAACACAACCGGGGTTCGAATGTGCCGCGGCGGGGTTCAGAAATTCGATGAGATTCTCCTTTGCGATGCGGTGACTGCGTCCGACCTTGACCGCTTTGATGCGCCCGTCTTTGATCAACTCGTACACCGTTTTCCGACTGACGCGAAGGATAGCGATGACTTCAACCACGGTGAGAGCGTCGGGATAATCCGCAAGGCAGGGCTTGATTTCGGTTTGTATGTTCATATCGTTTCCTTTCTTGCAAGCAGAAAAAGCAACTGATACAGCTCCTTTTGCGCCGCCAGCACATCCGCATAATCGGGATGGTCGGACTCGGCTCGGAGCAATTCTGCCTGCACTTCATTCAGTTTTTTGAGAATGGCTTTGCATTCTTTGATGGCGTGACTTGGTTTATAGAGCGCGGCACTGACGAGAAAATCCGTCAGCGTCATGTTTCTTTTCTCTGCGCCGCGGAGGAAAAGTTCTCGCTCCGACGATGTAACGCGCAGGGTGATGGTCAGGTTTCGTGTTCTGTTTTTTTCGGAGATCATACTTTTGTCCTCCCAACTTATTTTTTGTATCGCCGTATTTATATCAGCCCCGGCGATGGGGCAACGGAGAGCGCAGTCGTCAGACGGCGCAGACCGTTGCCCACAGGGGAGATACCGAGTACCTCGCAGCATCTATTCCGTGACTATTTTCACGGAAACGAGGATCATATACAGTGTCGCGGACATAAGAGTTCCAGCCCGTAACCCCCGTATCCCGCATGCAAATCGCGGGCTGCTTTCGCAGAAGTATCATTGTTCCGCACCTCTGTCATCGCCTGCCGCCGATGCTGTTTATCGGTCGGTCCGGCAACACGGTTGATCGCTCGCTCACCCGATAGGTGAGGTCATGGCGCCCGGTCCCGGCGGCTCGCCCTTTCGGGCAAGGCGGGATGCTACCTCGGTATCCCTTTATTCGGTTGTCAATGAACCCGGAGGATTATTTTTCCCCTCACCCTGTATTCCACACTTTTTTCGGGTTTGATAGCCCTTCAGTGGGAACTTTTTTTCAGGGAAAGTCCTCTCACCCTGTATTCCACACTTTTTTGTGGTTTGAGCGAAAAGTTTTTTGAAAAAACTTCCTCACCCTGTATTCCACACTTTTTTCAGATTTTACAACCTGTCGGCGGAAACTTTTTTTCAGGGAAAGTTCCTCTCACCCTATATTCCACACTTTTTTCGCGTTTGGACGAAAAAATTATCAAACTTTTTTGCAGAAAAACGGTCGGCACTCTCTTAGCTTTGATAATCGAATCAAAAAATATCTTTCACGAAATCTTTTTTCGGACAAAGAAAAAGCAGAAAAAGAAAACCGGATCGGCCGATTCCCGTCGGCGCACTCAGGAAACGATTCGCGGCGCAACGGAGAAACGGGCGTTCTCTTTGTTGTTCTTTTTCTGTTTTTCTATATATTCTTTCTCTTGTATAGTTTACATTGGGGGTTCATGGTGAACCCACCCATGGTTCACCTGATACAAACACTACCCCCTTGGTTGCAGAGATATTGATTTTTTTGTGTGTATACCTGACACACGGGAAACGCCCGCAACCAAGCGAAAAATCCGCCTGTTTTGCGGAATCATGCGTATGGTTGACACACCGATTCCGCGATTATACGCGTGCTTGACACACTGCCTTCTTCTAACCGATATGCGCAAAAAAACGAGCAAATGCGGTCAAAACGCGAGAAAATGCGGTCGGCTCTGCCGTCCGCTGTGAATCCGGCAGGGCGTTTGACGCACTGCCTTTCTCCCGCTTGAAAATCGACCCTTGAAAATACTCGTGAAATCCATTGTATAACTGCCGATAATCGATTCAAGTCTGAGGCGCAACACATTGAAATCATACTATGTGCCGCATCCCCCTCGCACGCCCGCTGGAATCGCCTGTGTCTGCTTTGAATGGCTCGGAGGAGCGTTTTCCCGCACGCAAATCAGAAAGCCGTCACGCGCCCGAATTTGGGGCGTGTGGCGAGATAACAACAGCCCCTTGATCCTTTTTGAATCAAGGGGCTGTGTGGCGTTATCGTTAGTTATTTAATTTGTTTCAGGTGGTGATGGGATAAACACTTTCTTTACCGTAGGGATTTTGTAGCAAGAAAGCATCTTCAAAATACGAAAAATAGGTTTCAACGCCTGCGGATTCCCGTGATGATTTTTACACGACCGTTGTGCATCTTTTTGATAAGCTGAATCAAGTACTGCGAGCGCATGATTTTCATGGTCAAAACACCTCCTGCAAGAAATAAATGCGGCAAACCGCAAAAAAATCGGGAATTTTATAAAGTGCTTTATGTCTATATGTTTTTAAGGTCAAAACCGAAAAACTACTTGATTATTTTCATTTTTTATGGTATACTATAAAAGAAAGGGGGCGATTTTATGATATTCAGACCCGATTATGTGGAAGCGGTAAGACCTTTTATCGATCAGCCACTTGTGAAAATCCTTGCGGGAGTGCGCCGCAGCGGGAAATCCACGATTTTTGAGATGATCCGAGAAGAGCTTAAACAGCGCGGTGTCGGTGACGACCGCATCATTTTGAAAAAATACACCGAAATGGATGTCCCCGAAAATATCACGGCAAAGCAGATGTACGACGAGTTGACTTTTGCAATGACCGGCGAGGGGCGTTATTACCTGCTGCTTGACGAGATTCAGGAGGTTCCCGGCTGGGAGAAGGCGGTCAATAGTCTATTGGAGGGCGGGCGCGCCGATATTTATGTGACCGGTTCCAATTCCAAGCTGATGTCAAGCGAAATCTCCACCTATCTGACCGGGCGGTATATTCTGATTCCGGTCTATACCTTGTCATTCTGCGAATATCTTGATTTTAAGACAGACAGTAAGCTGTCACGGAATGAGTTATTGGACGAATATATCCGCTTCGGCGGATTCCCGATTGTTGCTCTCGGCAACTACGATGCACAGTCTGCCTATCAGATTGTGGACGGCATTTATCATACGGTGGTGTCGCGCGATATTGTCAAACGCCATCGTATCAACCGGCAGGACTTGTTCGACCGCGTGGTGAAATTTGTCGTGGAAAACATGGGCAAGACCTTTTCCGCAAACTCCATCTCGACCTTTCTGAAAAGCGAGCATCGCACGATTTCAGTGGAGAGCATTTATAACTATCTGCGCTGGCTGGAGCAGGCGTTTATCATCTATCCGTGCGAACGGTATGATCTGCAGGGGAAAAGCATTCTGAAAACGCAGGAAAAATATTACCTTTCGGATGTGTCCCTCAAATACGCTCTGCTCGGATACAACAGAAAAATGCTGGACGGGGTGTTGGAGAACATTGTTTATCTGGAGCTGAAACGGCGTGGATATGAGGTGTTCATCGGGAAGAACAACACGAAAGAGATCGACTTTGTTGCCAACCGCCGCGACGAGCGGGTGTATGTGCAGGTCTGCGTGCAGCTGCCGGAAAATTCCGACCGCGAGGTCGGGAATCTGATGGAGATCAAGGATCATTATCCGAAATATGTGGTGACGCTGAACGAAATGGACACGGGAATTGAGAACGGTATCCGGATCGTTCATCTGGCGGATTTTCTGCTTTCGGAGCAGCTGTAATTCGCAAAAAAGCAGTCCGAGCTTCGGACTGTATGCACAGAGATACAGATGATTTTTGCTTTTGTATCACTCCGTGCAGACACAGTCGGCGGACTGCCAAATCGCAATTCAAAAAGGCTTTTTTCGCGGACTTCTAATGAAATTTCTAAAAAAGCCGTTAGATTTTTGTTAGAAGTTGGTCGATGACGAAAAACACCGCGACATCAGCTTTTTTCGTAATTTTTCGCAAAAGCAATCAAAATGCCCGGTCAATTCGTCTATGGCGGGGGATTTCAGGTTCTCTTATCTTCTCATAAAATACCGCAAGGTATCGGGAAGTGATGACACTCGAAATCAGTTTGCGCGAAAGCGCACAAGGGTTCGAATCCCTTCCTCTCCGCCAACGGAACCCTTGAAAACCCAGTGTTTTCAAGGGTTCTTTCTATTTGGTGAAAATTCTCCGACCCTGATTTTTTGCATTTCTGTCGCTTTTTCGAGCCGATTTTATGCTCTTTTTCGTTCGTGAATATTAGAATAAAAAATCTCCGAATACCGCATGAAATAAGGCTTTTTAAGGCTTGCCTACTTTTTGGTGCATTAGAATAATTTTTTTCGAACGGAAATTTGCCGATTTTCAAAACACCCGGTTGCGGGCAACCGCACCAAAAGTCATGTGTGGGTTTTAGTGCTCGGGGTTCAAATCGGCAGAAAGAAAATGTACTTTGCGCCCTCTTTATTTCTTGCCATAATGTAATCGCATCTTTCAATGTGTATTTGCAAGATTGGGAAGAAATATTAAATAATATTTCTCGGAATTGTTCCCCAATACTTGTTGACTGTTGGGGAATATTCTGATATAATAATTGAAAGAATTGTTCCCCAAAAGGAGGAACTGCAATGGCAGTACAATATAGCGAAATACAGGAGTTGCTCAGAAGTCGCGCTGACCTCAATGTCAGACTGAGCTTACGCTGGCTCTGCAGGATGGATCCGATGAGCCGATGATCTGGATTTGGCGTCAGGGCGATGAGGATAATAGTGTTGTCTGTAACCACTTTGTCTTTTCTACAAACGGAAAGATGGATGAGGTGTACGAAAACATTGTTGCTGCAGGAATAGAGTGCAATCCGCCATTTACAGCGGCTTGGGGCGGTAGAGAGCTTATACTGCGCGATCCTGAAGGCAATGAGTTGCTGTTTTTATAAAAATGGAGGTAGTATAATGAAAACGTTATGCGGATTAGACTGCAGCGAATGCGGATTGAGAAATGAATGCGGAGGATGTACAGAAACGAATGGGCATCCGTTTGGTGGTTCTTGCATGATTGCCGTATGTTGTAAAGATAAGGGGTGTGAAAATTGCGGCAGATCTTTTGAGGCTCCTTGCAAATTAAAAAAGCAGCTGATAGCAGAGTTCAATGCGCTCGGAATCGAGGATATGGATGAAGTTACAGGTCTCAATGCACTGCATGGTGCTTATATAAACCTGCAATATTCACTTCCCGGTGGACAGAAAATTAAATTCTGGGACGATGACAGAATTTATCTTGGTAATCAGATTTGTAAGAAAAACAGCAACAGATGTTATGGCCTCACAGCTGATGAGAACTATCTTTTGGTCTGTGAGTATGGGGATAACGGTTCCGATGCCGAAATCATCGTGTACAAGAAACGGAGGTAATACATATGATTGATTCAAGATGCGGATTGCATTGCACTGGATGTGAATATATGTCGCTATCAGTTGTTCCATCTGGATGCGCTCCCAGTTCTCGATCTTTCTGCGATTATAAGCCTTGATTGATTCCGACTGCTCCTGATAACGCTTCACCATCTCTGTGGTCAGATTGTCGTAAACACGCTGGTAGAGCTGCATCTCGAATTCTGTCGGAGTGAAATAGCGCACATCCATATCATCAATTTCTTCAAGGCCAGCAGCTTCTCCCGGATATTGTCGACCAGAGGAAGAGAGCGCAGACTGGATTTCGTCTTGGCGCGATCCTCGCGGACGATCTCATACTTGCCGTCTATCTTGGCATTTGTTACGATGTGTCTGATGGTGATGGTATTGCGCTCAAAGTCGATGGCGTCCCATCTCAGGCCTAGAGCCTCGCTGCGCCGGAGCCCGTAGGCGAGAGCGAATCCCTTCCTCTCCGCCAAATAATCAGCCGGATTCCGGTTTTCCGGGTTCGGCTGATTCATATCATGTCACCGGAGGTAGAGCGTCGTAACGCTCGGGGATCGTAAGGCGCAAGCCTTGCAGGCCGCATACCGGATTAGGTGTCGAGTGCGCTCGGTTATTACTTAGTAATGACCGGGTATTTTTTATTTTTTTGGAGGTACATATGAACAACACAAAAGTAACCCTTGCCCCGCTGGAAGCGGGCGACCGCGAGCAGTTCATCCTTGATAATCAGGCGTCTTTCAAGTATGGCGCAGTGGAAGAATTCGGGTTGCGGGACGACCATTTTGATGAGGATGGAGAGATCATCTCCCGCGCAACCATTGAGCAAAGTATTGATGCACCAGGCAGCGAAGCATACCGGATTCTGTATGAAGGCAGAAAGGTTGGCGGTGTGGTGCTGAAAATCGACAAAGAGACACATCACAATGAGCTGGAGCTTCTTTTCGTTTCGCCGAAGGAACACAGCAAAGGCATCGGCTATGGCGCTTGGCTTGCCGTGGAAGCTCTGCACCCCGAAACTAAGGTCTGGGAGACCTGCACGCCATATTTTGAAAAGCGCAATATCCATTTTTATATCAACAAATGCGGTTTTCACGCCGTTGAGTTTTTCTCCGCCATGCACCCGGATCCGAATCCGCCGGAGAAAGACGAACAATCATTCCCCGGCGAGGGGCCGGATGAAATGTTCCGCTTTGAAAAAGTTATGAAGTGAGTTACTGAAAAGTGGTTTGTATTATGCTTGTAACGCAAACCACTTTTCGACTTTTTATTTGGATACATAACCTAAAAGAGCAAAGGAAGAGCCTCAAGCACATCTTGAGACCATTCCTTTGCTTTTTATTGCTTTCCTACCTGCTTGTACCCCGCAAGTAGTTTTTTCATCTGTACTATCGTTGTTTTCCTCACACCATCCGGCGCGGCGAGGTATCCGATCAGACTTTGCTTGCTGATGAGTACCTTCCCACCGACTACCGCGCCGAAGATGTTGCCTTTTGCCACATGGCGGTTGAGCGTTCCGACGGTCAAGCCGGTCAGCTCAGCCGCCCTATTACTTGGCAAGGCATCGGGATGTTTTGCCCACTGTTTGGTTATGTACTCACGCAGTTTCTTTGCCTCGTCCTGCGACAGTACAATGGTCGGTGTCGGTGGTTTGTTTCTTTGCGCCGTAAACCGCCCGTTAAGGTCGGCAAAGCGTTCGGGATGGTTGGTCATTTCCTTCCGCAGGGCTTCCACATCGCACATTCGCAAGGAGTACCGATGCGTTTTGTTGCCGTTGTCCTCGTAGCGGATATAGCCGTTTTGAAGCATATACAGGAATTTTCGCTTGGATATATGCAGGTATGATGGCGACATCGGAGAATGGGATTTCTAAATATATAAGTCATAACCACCGACTGAGCCGGTGGTTATGACTATACTGATGTGTTATACTGATTTTACAGGCAGTGATTTGCGGAGGTGATGAGAATGAAATATGCTCTTGCAGCCGTTGGCTTTATCGACGGGGACACGGGGCATAACAAAGCGGTACTTGCCGATGTACTTGAAAAGTGCGCAGGCAAGGCGGATGTCGCTATCTTCGGAGAAGCGTTTCTTCAAGGTTTTTATAGCTTGAATTTTGCGGTTCAACATGACAGGGAGATAGTACTTTCCCGCGACGATATTGTCATCCGCGAAATATGCAGCATGACAAAAGAATATTCCGTCGCTGTGTCATTTGGTTTCGCCGAAAAGGACGGCGATGCATTTTTCAGTTCGCAGATGACCATAGATAAGAACGGCAGAATAGCAGATTTATATCGCAGAGTATCGCCCGGCTGGAAAGAACCGTCTGCGGGCAGAGAATACTGCGAGGGTGACGGATTTCACACATTTGATTTCCTTGGTAAAAAAGTCGCTGTCGGTCTGTGCGGAGATTTGTTGTATGAAGAAAACATCGCCCGCATAAATGAGCTGAAACCGGATATTGTCTGGTGGCCTGTCTATACGGACTATAATTATTCGGAATGGAACAACGCGGTGAAGTTTGAATATGCCGAACAGGCGGGGAAAATAAAGGCGCCTGTTCTTTATGTCAGCTCTCTGTGTATCGATAAATCCGACTGCGATGAAATCGCCAAAGGCGGTGCCGTTTTGTTTGATAAAGGCTCCGTAAAAGAGGAATTGCCTGCCGGAAGCGAGGGAATTCTTATTGTTGAATTTCAGTAAAAAAATGAGAATTACAGAATAGCAGATGCTTTGCGGCATCTGCTATTTTTTAGCTATAGACGGTCGCACATGGCGGTGCTTTGGCTCTATTTCATGTCTGCAATGCGTTTATCTATTTCTGATAAATCCAGCGTCGCATATGCATCAAGTCCCTTTTCCTGATATTCCTTCGCAAAGTATTCACGCATATGGTTATATATATCCTTGGGATTTTTCAGCTTAATATTGTCATATGTGCCGAAATAGATGCGCTTGGCGCGCGCAATAAGTTCATCAATTCCGTCGGGCTCATTCAGGTGGAGTTTGCAGGCGGCAATATCGAGCAGTGTCATTGCGTGGTTCGCGTGGGTTCCGCCGATAGGGTAGGCGTCGTAGCCATTCTTGTCGGGATACATGAATCGCTCGATGACATCTACACTCTCCGTATATGATGAGAGCGCATGTTCATAATCGCCGAGGTCACAGTATCGGTTTCCCTCTGTCTGGCAGGCAATAAAAAGTTCCTGCCATTCGATATTTTTGAGCAGTTTCGCTTCACGCAGTCCCTCTTCGTTATGGAACGATTGAGCTGCGAGGCGCATTCTGTCTTGCAGCATATACGGAAACATATATGGCAGGGAATGAATGATTTCTTCGATTTCCGCTGTGTGATTTTCGCCTTTTTCCGTGTCAAGATACTCATATATATGAATTATATTGCTCTTTGTGCGGCAGGTGCAGAAAACATCCTGAGAGACCGCAAGTATCTGTTCCGCCAGCGCCAGTGCCTTTCGGATGTGGGCATCGCCGCGGTCGGCATTGTAGGCATAAAGCTCAAAAAGTTCTGTTTTCAGAGTCAGCGATGCGGAATAGGATTTCAGACCATCGAGCAAAATCCGCTCCGCTTTTTCAAAATCGTTCCAGAAAAATTTACCCGATTCAACGCGTATTTCCTCTATCTCTTTGCCCATGCGCTCGGCGTCAAAATCAAATAAGGTATCGAGCGACACATTGAAATAGTAAGCAAGTGTCGGGATAAGTCCCATATCGGGATAGCAGGTGCCGAGCTCCCACTTTGAGACAGCCTGAGGCGAAACGCAAAGCGCCTCGGCAAGCTGTTCCTGCGTCAGATTTCGGCTTTTGCGCAGCTCGCGTATTTTATTTGAAAGATTCATATTGTCTCCTCCTGTAAGTTTGATTTGGCGCGGATCCTTCGCTTAAGTTTATTATAGCATATATTTGCAGGCAGGTCAAACAGCCTGTATTTGTATTTTTGCAACCTTAAGTAGAGAATATTTTCATGCAGAGAATAGCGACGCATTTTTTTCGCGCTCTCCTCTTGACATTTTATTTTTGCGTGCTATAATAGATGCAGATACAACGATGTATATACAACTATATTGCGCTACGGAGGAAAATATATGGATATAACAGAGAGAAAAATCACAAAAATCGCGCGGGAGGCGGAGAAACTTGTTCTCGTTTCTCTGCGCGATGACGGAGTAGGCACGGCGGAAATTGACCTGATTCACGCGCTGCGCCACAATCCCGGGTGCACGCAGGCGAAACTCGCGGAAATCCTGCACGCGGACAAAGCCGCCATTGCAAGGAGGACAAAAAATCTCGAAGCGAAAGGCTATCTTATCCGTCGCGATGACCCGAGCGACAAGCGCAGTCAATTGCTCTATCCCACAGAGCAGGCGGAAAATCTGAAATCGTCAAAAGCGGAGATAGAGGCGTCGTTTTACGAATACATTACTTCGTCGCTGACCGACGAAGAAACTGCGACATTTGCCGCGCTGCTCGATAAACTCTATGCGGCATCGAAAACCGAGAGCCGCGCGGGATTTCCTCATCTGATAAAATAACGAAAGCGATGATACATATGAAAAACAAAAAGATTTTTCGTCCCGACAGAATCGCTTCTTATTTTCGTATCGAGTGGCTGTCGCTGACATTTATAACCCTCTCGGGTCTCTTTTATAATATCGGTCTGCTCGCGACGCCGTGGTTTGAGGGCAGGCTCGCGCAGTGCCTTGCCGATATTCTCGGCGGGAGTGAGACAGCCGCGGCGATGGCGATGCTTGTGCTTGCCTATATCGCCGTCACACTGGCGGTGCAGGCGGCGCGGTTTATCAAGCGATTCTATGTCCGCCGCTTTGCCAACAATATAAATCGGCGCATGAAAGGCATTCTCTATGCAAATCTTATCAGGCAGAGCCGCACGGCGCTTGAAAAGGAGGGCTCGGGAGAGCTGATGACAAAGGCTATCTCGGATGTGGACGGCTGCGTCGAGGGAATGCGGAAATTCACGACCGAGGTATTCGATACGGGTGTAGCCCTGCTCGGCTATGCGGTCATGCTCTTTATTTACGATTGGCGGCTGGCGATTCTCAGCCTGCTTTTCACACCGGTTTCGTATTTATGTGCGGCGAGAATGAAAAAGCCCGTTCAGCGCGCGGGAGCGGCATATAAGAAAGCGGCGGGTGCTCTTAGCGGTGCTACGCTCGACCGCGCGGAAAACGCCGTGACATATCGCATATACGGCTGCGAGGACGCAAGAGCGGAGCGATATGAAGAAGCGCTTCAAAACTATGAAAAAACCGCTGTAAAAAGCAATGTATGGCAATCGGCGCTCCCGCCGCTTTATCTCGCGGCATCGGGCGCGGGAACGATATTCATTTTGTGGCTCGGCGCAAAAAATGTGCTCGGCACAGGATGGAATGCATGGGATATCGCGGCTTTCACCACTTTTCTCTCGTGTTTTACAAAGCTGACTGTCAAATCCTCAAAGGTGGCGAAACTTTTCAATTCCGTGCAGAAAGCCGAGGTTTCATGGCGCAGGATTCAGCCGCTGATGAAATCTCCCGAGCCGCTTGAAGCGCTCACAATCCCCGCGCCTGCGGATGTAACGCTTGAGAATCTTTCTTTTGCCTATGGCGACGAACCGATTTTTTCGGGGCTTTCGCTCACAGCGCATCCGGGGGATATAATCGGCGTTACAGGTCCCGTCGCCTGCGGAAAATCGACTCTTGGGCGCGTATTTATCTGCGAAGAACCGTATGGCGGCTCTGCGCGCTACGGCAGAAAGGAGTTCTCGGCTATGACGCCGCGCGAAATTTCCGCTACGGTCGGCTATCTCGGGCATGACCCCGAGCTTTTCTCCGATACGGTGCAAAATAATGTGCTTTGCGGCGCGGAAGAGGAGGCGGTACCTTATCTTTCTGCCGTGGCTCTGAACGACGAAGCACTTGCAATGGAAAACGGTGTTGATACGGTAATCGGCACGGGCGGCGTGCGTCTCTCGGGCGGGCAGGCACAGAGACTGGCTCTGGCGAGGACGCTTGCGCATCCGCGCCCTGTGATGGTACTGGACGACCCCTTTTCGGCGCTCGACCGCAATACGGAAGATACCGTATTTGCAAACCTGCAAAATTACGCGAAAGATAAAGTTGTATTTCTGATTTCGCTTCGGCTTTATCACTTCCCGCAGATGCGGAAAGTGATATTCATGGAGGACGGAAAAACATTTGTCGGCACGCATGCGGAGCTGATGGCTTCCGTTCCCGCTTACAGAAAGCTTTACGAAAGCCAGACAGGAGGCGAGCATCATGAAGAATAAAAATAAAATCGGAGTATTTGCCGCAGTGCGCGAAGCGGCGCTTACGCATCTTTTTCTTACCTTGGGTACGGTTCTGTGCGTGGCGGCATCGGTCGGTGCATCACTCATACCGCCGCTTCTTCTTGCCCGCGTGATAGACGACCTGACAGGCGGTATACCGCTTTCGTTTGCGGCGGTGCTCCTTTACTTCGGGAGCCTTGCGCTTGAGGGAGTGCTCTCATCGGCGCAGGAAACACTGCTCGTGCTTTTCGGGCAGAAAATGACGCATGCTCTGCGCTCGGAAATGTCGCAGAAGCTTACGCGACTTCCTGCAAGCACGCTTGTGGCGCAGAATCCGGGTGAGGTTGCCGCGCGCTTTTCCGGAGATGTCGATACCGTGGAGGCGCTGTTTACCTGCGGCATAATCAGCATGATTGCCGATGCCTGCCGTATCGTTTCGATTCTGGTGGTCATTGTGGTGAAGAATACCGGACTTGCGCTGATTCTGCTGCTGGTTCTTCCGCTTTTCGCTGTTTTCACTCGTCATATACAGAAGAAAATGCTTGCCGCACAGCTTGAAAACCGCCGCGCGGTGGCTTCCGTATCGGGGCAGGTGCCGGAAACACTGCATAATATACGCACAATCCGTGTTCTCGGGTTGGAAAGTTATATGGAGAAGAAATACGACCGCCGCATAGGCGAAAGCTATGCCGCCGTGGAAAAAACGAATTTCTATGATGCGATTTATTCGCCTGTCGTTCTCATTCTGAACGCCGCAGTTGTCGGCATCGTAATGCTTCTTTCGTCATCGGGCAAAGCGGAAGTTCTTACGCTTTTCGGCATGTCGGTCGGCACATCGGTCGCCGTGATAAATTACATATCCCGAATTTTCTCGCCCATCGAAAGCCTCGGCATGGAGATACAGACCATTCAGTCCGCGATGGCGGGAGTAAAGCGCATCGACGCTTTTCTCGCGCAGGATGAACGCACTCTGCCGAGAGAACGGGACAGCGCCGCGCGCGGAGATGTCGTGCTCTCGGATGTGACATTCGGATATGGGGAAAAGCCTGTACTTCAGGACTTTTCCATGACTGTAAAGGAGGGCGAACAGGTCACGCTCGTCGGCAGGACGGGCGCAGGCAAGAGCACTGTTTTTCGCCTCCTGCTCGGGCTTTATAAGCCTGAAAAGGGAAGAATCACAATCGGTGGGGTGGATGTTTCGGATATCACGGATGGGGAGCGCCGCGCCTGCATCGGCTGTGTGGAGCAGCATTTTTCCCGTGTGCCTGGTACGGTGCTCGACCAGATAACGCTGGGCGACGCGGGCATTACGGAAGAGATGGCGCGGGATGCCGCAAGGCTTGCGGGACTCGATGAGACAATCCGTGCGCTTCCCGAGGGATATGCCACCGTATGTACAGACGGAATGTTTTCGCAGGGTGAATGGCAACTTCTTTCAATCGCGCGTGCCGCCGCGGCAAATCCTGCGGTGCTCCTGCTGGACGAGATAACGGCAAATCTCGATGCCGAGACGGAAGCGCGCGTGCTTGAAGCACTGCGCCGCGCTTCCGTGGGGCGCACCGTGCTTTCGATTTCGCACCGCATTTACGAAAATCTCGGAGGGAGAACCGTGGAAATCGGAACGCGCGATACCGGAATTTAACTTTCGCTTAACTGTGGCTTAAATAGAATAAACAGCCCCTTGATTTTTTGAAATCAATGGGCTGTTTATTTTAGGATATTGTCGATATTACAAATCACCGAAGAATCTTTTCCATCACGATTTCGTCCTCTTCGGCTTCTCCCGTGTGATGAAAGCCGAGCTTAAGATACAGCCGCTTTGCCGCTTCGTCTCCGTCGACATAGCAGAGTACCACTTTGTTATAAACTCCGTCTTTCTCCATTTCATGAATAATCATTTCAGCCGCTTTATATCCAAGCCCTCTGCCCTGATATCTTTCATCAATGAAAAACTGGCTGAAATTATATGCATCTTCCATATCATAATACAGAGCCATTCCGACGGGTGTTTCATCATCGTATATAACGAAAGCGCGACTTCTGCTTTCTCTGTATGCATAGGCTCTTGCCAGCATAACGGTCGAATTTGCTACAAATGTTTTCTGCTCATCACTGACATGCAGACTTAATCTCCAATTATCGGGATTGATATCTTCAAGTCGTATCATATGGATTCCCTCCGCAAATTTCGTTTGTCAATATCTTGTTATGATAAATATATACTGTTCAAAAGACGAATCCCTGCGGCGGTGCGGAAAAATTGCTTTTCTGCGCTTTCAATCGCCGCTCTTGAATAGCCGCTCTCACCCGCATTGACAAGGAAATCCGCTTCGAGCAGGATTCGATGGTCGATGCCGTCCACATCCGTGTAGGTATGATGATGGGAAACAAGCCATGAGATGCGTGCAACATCGGCATTGCAGTCCTCACCCGCGAAAAATGCTTCAACAAGCGGAGCACTCTCTTTTTCCTGATTCCTTCCGTCCACATTGCCGTATTTCTCGCGGCAGAGCGGACAGGAAATATCATGCACTACCGCAGTAAGCTCGAGCGTCTCCTGCGTTTGCGCATCAAGCCCCTCGAGTTCACCGATATTCTTGGTAAATGCCCATACTTTGAGAAAATGATTGATATCGTGCAGATTGCCGTTGCAAAATACAATCATCTTTTCGATTGCGTCTGAAATTTTCATATATTAAACTCCTTTAAAAGCCGATTCTTACGATATTTCAATTATACCATTATCCATTCTTTTTTGCAACAGCTTGCACTCAAATTTTGACGAATGATGGGGAAATGCATATTATGATGTGAATTAAAGGCAATTTACACGCTGTTTTTTTAACTTTTAATGATGCAAAATAATAAATAGACTTGCATTTGCTTCCATTTAATGGTATAATAAATCAAACAATATCATAAAAACAATATAATGCTCGGAAAAGATAATAAGGTGACAATATGAAAATATGTCGACTAATAAAAAATTAAAACACTTAATTCTTATCATGCTATCTACGATTTACCTTTTGGCATCTATTAAGTCAGTCTTATTTGTTGCATTCGGGGTGGCGCTTTTCAGACATCCTTTTGGCGACAGACTGTATGTGGCATTTTTTCAGGGATTTGTTGAGTGGGATATTACTACTGTAAAATTAAATTCGTTATTTTTGGCATTATCCATAATATGCATTATCTGGCGTATAGCATCATATTGCCTTGTGTTTAAAAAGTCATATATACCCTTTGCAGTAGGCGTAATTATTGATGCGGTAATTTCTTATGCGATGTATATTATTCCTTTTGTTATAATTATGGAAAGTGAAATTGAAACTTATCCCATATATGGCTCGCTTATAAATCTGGCTTTTGCCACAGGATATATTTTGCTTGCAAAAGCTAAAGAGAAGAGCGAAAGACAACACCTGAAGCCACTGCTTGCGGAATGATACGGAAAGGAAAATATATGAAAAAACTAAAAAATATAACAGGCTTTGTTTTGTTGGCAGCAATATGTTTTACGCTTTTGGCTTCGTGTGTGGGACCCGGGTTGAGCGAATATAGCTTCAAGATTGTTGATGGAAGATATGAAATTCTTCTTGTTGCAAGAGATATACGATTCATACAAAAGAAAATGAAAGATGGTACCGCTCATCACAGTGATACCGAGGACAGAATTTCTTATTTTGCTTATAACGATAAATATATTTTTCTTCAGATAAGCGATGGCAGTAATTGTGAGGGAAAAATGGATTCTGATTCCGGGCTTGTCGGTGCAACATATATAAAATATCTTGTGGTTGATTTGGACAGCGATGAATATATGTATTTCAACAGTCTTGATGAACTGAAAGAAGCGGTAGATAATGAGCACTACATTGATTTTAAAAAATGGATAAGACCGGGTGATTTTTATGATTTATGGTATGTAAAGTATGATAACGGAAAAGTTCCATATGAAGAGGTTTTCAGTTGATATGATTATGAAAAAACTAAAAAATATAACAGGCTTTGTTTTGCTGGCAGCAATATGTTTTACGCTCTTGACTTCATGCATTCCGGGACCGGGGTTGAGCGATTACAATTTTAAGATTGCTGATGGCAGATATTATATTCATCGTGGTCCGTTTTATGTTTCCATAGACCAGTTAAGCGCAAAGGACGGCAGTGCGGAACTTCATGAGCCGACAAAAGACAGAATTTCTTATTTTGCCTATAACGATAAATATATCTTTATTCAGATAAGCGACGGGGATAATGGCAAAGATACATCAGATTTGGGACTTGTCGGTGCAACTTATATAAAATATCTTGTGATTGATTTGGACAGTGACGAATATATGTATTTCAACAATCTTGATGAACTGAAAGAAGCGGTAGATACCGAGTACTACATTGATTTTAAAAAATGGATAAGACCGCGCGACTTCTATTATCACTGGTATGCCAAGGACGATGACGGAAATATCCCATATGAAGAGGTTTTCAGTTGATATGTTTTGAATACTAAAAAGGAATCCGCATCATCTGCGGATTCCTTTTTAGTTATATTTTTGCTGTAAATGTATATTCGCCGGATGGGAGTTCGGCTTTTATATCCGACATATCTCCTGGGGCAAATTTCACAGCATTGCCGCTTGCCGTGAGCTTTTCGGCAAATGGCGTATGCGGAGCGCCCTCGAAAACATCATCGAGATACATCGGCAGGAAGAGTGTCGCATGCGAGCCGGAGGGAACAGTCAGCGAGAGGCGGAGCGTCTTTCCGTCATTTTCAAAATCGCTTACTGCCTTTCCGTACGGAGTTTCAACCGAGCAATGCACCTTTTTTATGCCGCAACCGGCAGCAGGGCGGAGAATGATATGCTCATATGCGGGCATGTCATCATCTGCCGAGATACCGCCGATATATTTATAGAAGAAAGCGGAAACATCGGAGAACATATGGTGGTTTCGCGAGCCGAGACCGTTCCAGCATTCCCAGAGCGTATTTGCGCCCATATCTATCCAGTGCTTATAGCTCGGGAAAGTAGGATTCTTTATGAGGTCGAGCGCGGTGCGTACCTCGCCGCACATACCGAGCGCATTGAAAACGGCTTTGTTTCCGAGTACGCCGAAATCAAGATGTCCGTTCTGCTCGGCTATCTGTTCCTTAAGGCGTGCTATGAGCGGTGCATATTCGTCCTTTTCGCAAAGCCCGTGATATATCATAACGCCTGTTGCCGTCTGGCAATTGCCCTTTACCGTATGCGTGCTTTCATCATAGAGTTTGCTTCGGAATGCTTTCTTTATGCTGTCGGCAAGGGCGGTATATTTCTTTTCGTCCTCTGTTTTGCCGAGAAGCTTTGCCCAGCGTGCGAGCGTGCGCACGGCGGTATGATAGTAGCCTGTATCGGTTACGGTGACGGGACACTTGAATGAGCCCATATTCACGCTTATCGCCTCACCCTCAAACGGAGCGCACCAGTCGCCCAGTCCGTAATTTGCTATGCCGTCTATAGCCATCTGCGAAATATGTGAGCAGTGACGGCGGAGCATATCGTAGTTTTCTCTCAGGTATGCAAGGTCGCCCGTGGCACGGTAGAGAAATGCCGTGGAATCGATTATGGTGCTTGCCCAGTCGGGGCCGTTGAGTGAGTTGAAGCCCCATCCCGTGGAGGGAACAACGCAGGGAACGGCACCTGCCGGCGTCTGTGCATCACGGAGGTCAAGCAGCCATCTGTTCATAAACTGCTCGGAAGCGAAGTTTATGAGTATCTGTTCGCTCGAGAAGCCCGCATCGCCTATCCACGATGTTTTTTCACGGACGGCATCGGAAGCTATCGTATTCATGGTACATGAGCGCGTAGACTCTATGCACATTTTCTGAACCTTATTTATCGTTTCGTCCGAGGTGGTAAATTCGCCTCTGTCGCGCAGATTATTTGAAAGCGAAAGAGCCACGACATCGGAGAGCTGTCTGTTTTCGTCTCCGCCGTCTATCTCTGCATACTGGAAGCCGTGATATGTAAATTCCGAATGCCATACCTCGGGTTCGTCGCTTTTCTTTGTATAAACCTCGGTCTGGAATGTATAGTTTTTTATGAAGCAGCTGAGCGGCCACTGGGTAAGCTTGCCGTCCTTATCGAGAAGGTCGCAGTATTTTATCGTTATCCTGTCGCCCTTCTTGCCGCGCAATGTGAGCAGGCATACACCCGCCTGATTCTGACCGATATCAAAGAGCGTTTTGCCGTCGTAATTTTTCATGCGCACGGCAGGGCGGCGCATGCGGATTGTTATCGGTTCCATTTCCATCAGCAAAAGCTCACCGCCTGCGGGACGAACCATACGCGCATTTTTCCAGCCTTCGCCGCATGTATATCCGTATGTATCCCAGCCCGGCATCTCGAGGTTGGCATTGTATTCTTCGCCGTGGCGTATACCGTTGAATGTGATGGGACCGCGCGAGCTCTGCCATGAGGGGTCGCTCGAGATTATTTCTTTTTCGCCGTTTTCGTATTCGATATGAAGTTCGCATATCATTTTCGGAACATCGCGCCACGGTGCGAAGCGGGATTGCCACGGATCATCCGTAAAGCAATTGTAAAACCCGTTTCCGAGCACAACGCCTATTGCGTTTTTCTCCGCAAGCTTATCTTTTATATCAAAGGCGCGATAGAAAATATGCTTGCTGTAATCGGTATACGGTGTGGAGAGAAATTCCTCGTTTACGCGCTTGCCGTTTATCGTGCAGACAAAATATCCGAGTCCGCAGATATAGAGCATGGCGTCCTTTACCGTTCCAGAGAGCGCAAAATCCTTTCGCAGATAAGGGGCTGCGAGCGCATCGTCGCGCTTGCGAAGAAAATATCCCGTTATCCACTTTGCCTGCCATTCGCCGCCCATTTTTCCTGTACGAAAGGACGAGCAGGCAGAAGATTTGTTTCCGTTTTCATCCGTTATCTCGACATGGCAGAGATAGCGGGAAAGCGGTTCGTTTTTCTCCTCCATATGGATATAACAGCGCTTTTCGCTCTCTACCGTGCCAGATGTCCAGACAACGCTTCCGTTTTCGCGCGTCACCGTGACCTTGTAGCTTTTCTGATGCTCGGCGGGGCTACCATCAAGCTCCCATGAGAAAAAGGGCGTACTGTCGATGACAGGGGAGAGCTGATTATTGACTCTTAACGAATTTTCCTTGATTTTCATAAAAAATTTCCTTTCGGATTTGTTTTCTATGGCTACAGTTTAACAGAAATCGCGGATAAAATCAATTATAAAAACGAAAATAAACATGAAAATACAATTTTATTTAAGATAAATACAAGCAGGCGTTTGACAAGCGTGCAGATTTTTGGTAAAATACAGAAAAAGGGGTGAATGATTTGAAAATTTTCGGCTTTGCAAGGCGGAATTATCATATAGCGGTTTTTGCGCTGTTTGTCGCTTTTGTCGCGGTGACGATGAGTTTTACCGTGGCATACGGCGACGATTATTACTACGGTTCGTTTTTCTACGAGGGATTTTCGCATTTTGTAGACGAAAACATCTTTCATTATATGAAAACCAACGGGCGCGCGCTCGTCCATCTGCTCGATGAGTTGCTGCTCGCGGGCGGTCAGATGGTGGCATGGCGCATTTTCGGCACGCTATGCATCGCCGCCGTCACTCTGCTTTCGGCACTTATCGGAGCCAAGGCATACAGAAACGGAATCGACACGGAGGAATTTCGCATAGCGCTTGTCGTTTCGTGCCTGCTTTTTGCCTCGATTTCGCTTGACATCGCGCGGCAGAGTATCTATTGGGCGACAGGCGCACTCAATTATCTTTATCCGATTCTGCTCCTGCTTTTGCTTTTCTATCTTGTAAAGCGCGGCGAGGAAAAATGGAGATGCGGTGCCGCCGTGCCTGTGCTTGCGTTTTTCTGCGCGTTTTCGACGGAGCAGTGCTCCGCGGGAGCGATAGCTGTGGTGGCTTACGCTTTTATCCTGCGGATTAAAGCAAAGAAAAAGCCCGATGCCGCCATGTATTTTGCGGCTGTATCGGTCGCGCTCGGAGCGGCGCTTCTTTTCCTTGCCCCGGGAAACTCCGTGCGCATGACATACTATCCCGATTTCTATGCGAAGTCGCTTACTGAGCGCATAGCCGACAATATTCCCGCGGTGGCAAACAGCATGTCGGGGAAGATAGGCATGGGAACCGCGCTTGCCATTCTCTTTGCCTGCCATATCGGTGATTCTCTTGCCAAAATAAAAGAGAAGCGTGAATTTTGGCGCATGATTCCGATAGCACTCTGCGCTGCGTCCGTCGCGCTCATTGTCATGAACGGCGACGGCACGACTTCGGGCGCAATAAGGGCGGCTTTTGCTCTCGTGGCACTCGCGGAAATCGCCGCGGAAAAGATAATCGCATTTTTCCGCGAGGGCGACGACGGAGCTTTCTTCGTTCTGATTTCCGCAGTGCTTCAGGCATGCATGCTTGTTTCGCCGGAATACGGCGGCAGGACAACCCTCGTCTCCGTCGTGCTTCTTTTTCCGATTATACTCGATGGCATCTGCAAAAGAAAGATTTCATTGGTGCCGACGGCGGTCGCGGCGGCGCTTCTTTTCTCATACGGGCGCTTTGTGCTTGCCGCAATATCCGTTTTTGCGCTTGCGGCTGTGATAACCGCACTTGCAAGGAAGAAAACGGCATCCTGCGCATTTCTTCTTGCCGCGCTCTGTGCGCTCTGCTTTGACAGCATGCTTTCTTTTGCCTGCGGCTACGGCGAAAATTATGCGATACACAGAGAGAACGCGGCGCGCATAGAGCAGTGGAAAGCGGAGGGCGACGAGACAGCACCTCTGCATCTCGAATATCTCAAAAACGGAGAATATAAATACATCATGCCGTATGACAATGTTCCTTACCATTGGAACTGGTATAAAACCTACAACCGCCTGCCGCCATCGACGGAAGTGGTATTTGATTTTCCGGACTGAAAAAAATATGAAATTTTTTTCATAAAACCTCTTGACAAATCGGGAAAGCTGTGATATTATCGTATCATCGTTTTAACATAGTAAAACGCTAAAACAAATTCACATCGAACAGAGGTATAATGAAATGAAAAGAATTGTTTCCCTTATTCTTGCCGCGGCTATGGCGGCGATGATGCTTTTTGCTTTTGCTTCATGCGGCAAAAAGGATGATGACACACTCGTCTGCGGCGTCACGCTTGTCGACCGCATAAATTACAAGGACGAAAACGGCGAATGGGTCGGCTTCGACAGCGATTTTGCCAAGGAAGTCGGCAAAATCCTCGGAATGAAAGTAGAATTTCAGGAGATACAGTGGGAGCAGAAGTACAATGAGCTTTCCTCGGGTGCCATCGACTGCATCTGGAACGGCTTCACGGCAAACAGCTCCGATAACGGCACGCCGAGAAAAGAGCTTGTCGATTTCTCCTACGGCTATATGCTCAATCAGCAGTGCGTTGTTGTAAAGAAATCAAATCTCGACAGCTACAAGAGCGAGGCAGATCTTGTCGGCAAGACGGCTGTGGTGGAATCGGGCAGCGCAGGTCAGAGCTATGCCGACGAAGCTGTAGGCGAGAGCGGCAAGGTTGTCAAGGCGGCGGCTCAGATAAACACATTCACAGAGGTAAAATCCGGTGCGGCTGATTTTGCGGTAGTCGATATTATCCTCGCGCAGAATGTCTGCGGCAAGGGCAACTACGATGACCTCTGCATAGTGAACGCAATAGAGCTCGAATCCGAGATATATGCAATCGGCTTCCGCCGCGGCAGTGACCTCACAGCCAAGGTAAACGAGGCTATCAAAACTCTGCGCGACAACGGAAAGCTTCTCGAAATCGCAAAGAAATACGGACTCGAAAACAGCCTTTCCGTTCAGGAAACGATTAACTATTGATTGACAAAGGATAAGTAAGATGAGTTTTGCGGAAGTTACGCTGAGCCTGCTTTCGGGGCTGAAAACAACCTGCCTTATATTCGCGTTGACGCTGGTGATAGCGTTACCGCTCGGCTTGATAATAGCATGGGGCTCCATGTCGCGTTTCAAGCCGCTCTCATACCTTGTAAAGGTTTTTGTCTGGATAATACGCGGTGTGCCGCTGATGCTGCAGATATTTGTAGTATTCTATGTCCCGGGTTTTGTGTTCGGAGCACCCGTATCATCGCGCTTTACCGCTGTAATAATAGCCTTTGCCATAAATTATGCCTGCTATTTCTCCGAAATCTATCGCGGGGGAATAGAGAGCATACCCGCAGGGCAGTATGAGGCAGGGCAGGTTCTCGGCATGACAAAGGCGCAGATATTTTTCCGCGTTGTTCTCATGCAGGTAGTCAAGCGTATACTCGCCCCCATGTCAAACGAGGTGATAACCCTTGTCAAGGACACGGCGCTCGCCCGCGTCATTCTCGTCGCCGAGGTTTTGAAATGCGCCGAGGATCTGATGAGCATGCGAGGACTCATATGGCCGCTCTTCTACGCGGGCGTATTCTATCTCATTTTCGTCGGACTGCTCACGCTCCTTTTCGGTTATCTGGAAAAGAAGCTTGCTTACTATAAAATATGATGGAGAAGAAAATGGCATTTCTTGAAGTAAAGGGCTTGGAAAAA
Organism: uncultured Ruminococcus sp.; assembly: GCA_905202255.1. Taxonomy (GTDB): domain Bacteria; phylum Bacillota; class Clostridia; order Oscillospirales; family CAG-272; genus Apopatosoma. The sequence continues at coordinate 24,492 of CAJKRH010000003.1, read as the reverse complement.
TATTTCAACGATACGCAGGTTCTGCGCGGTGTGGATTTCACGCTGGAAAAGGGGCAGGTGCTGAGCATCATAGGCTCCTCCGGAAGCGGAAAGACAACGCTTTTGCGCTGTCTCAACTTCCTCGAGACACCAGATAAAGGCGAAATTTTCATAGATGGGCAGAAGATTTTTTCCGCGTACGACACATCGCGCACGAAAAATTCCGAGCTTCGCGAAAAGAGGCTTCATTTCGGGCTTGTTTTCCAGTCGTTCAATCTTTTTCCGCAGTATACGGTTTTCGAAAATCTGACTCTCGCGTCGAAAATGCGTGCCGCAGAGACGGCAAAGCGCGAAAAACTCAGCGGCGAAGCGAAAAAGAGCCTTTACGACAAGGTAGATGCGGATGCCGAGGCACTTCTTTCCAAGGTAGGGCTTTTGCAGAAGAGAAATTCATACCCATGCGAGCTTTCGGGGGGACAGCAGCAGAGGGTATCTATTGCGAGAGCTCTGATGCAGAGTCCCGATATTCTTTGCTTTGATGAGCCGACAAGCGCACTCGATCCGGAGCTTACGGGCGAGGTGCTAAAGGTTATCCGCGAGCTTCGGGACAGCGAGAGAACCATGATTATCGTCACTCACGAAATGGATTTTGCCCGCAAGGTTTCTGATAAGATTATGTTTATGAGTGAGGGAATTGCCGCTGCGTACGGAACTCCGGAGGAGCTTTTCTCGGGAAACGGGAACGAAAGGCTTTCTTCATTTCTCAATGCTTTCGACAAATAAAAATCGGAGCCTTATTTTCGGTTTTGATGTTGACTTATACCTTTGTTTAGTTTATAATGTAGGTGCTTAAAAGAGCGCCTGCATTATTTTTTTGGGAGGTTTTTATGTTTTATCCGAAAAACAGCGAAGCCGCGCTTTCACGCGGGCTTTTTGAAAATCCTACAAGCGAATACCGCGCTGTGCCATTCTGGTCATGGAACTGCGAGCTGAAAAAGGATTTGCTCGCAAAGCAGATCGGCTATATGAAAGAGATGGGCTTCGGCGGCTATGATATGCATCCGCGCATAGGGCTTGCCACGCCGTATCTTTCGGATGAATTTATGGATATTGTCCGCTTCTGCGTGGAAAAGGGGAAGAGCGAGGGCATGTATGCTTGGCTCTATGACGAGGATAAGTGGCCCTCGGGCTATGCCGGCGGTTTTGTTACGGAAGATATCGAAATGCGCAGAAAAAAGCTGTGGTTTACTCCCACGCCGTATGACGACGGCACGCTGACTCTCGACAGCGATAAGGCGAACGCAATTACGAGTCTGCCGAAAGGGAAATATATTTTCCTTGCCGCATATGATGTTTCCCTCGACGAAAGCGGAGACCTCCTCTCATACAGGCGCATAGATATATCAGAGCGTGCCGAGGGTAAAAAGTATTTTGCCTATCTTGAATATGACGCGGATGACGACCGATTCAACGGTCAGGCGTATGTCGACACACTGAAAAAAGAAGCGATAGATAAGTTTATAAAGGTAACGCACGAGAGATACAAGGCTGTGATAGGCGATGAATTCGGAAAGGCTGTTCCCGCGATATTCACGGATGAGCCGCAGTTTTCCCATGTGTCAGTGCTGAACTTCGCAAAGCAGGATAAGGGCGGTGCGTCATATCCCTTTACAAACGATTTTGAGGATACATTCCGCACAGCATACGGTGTGAGCCTGCTGGACAGCTTTCCCGAGGTAGTATGGAATCTCGCGGGCGGCAGACTTTCGAAGATTAGATATCTCTTCTTTGACCATGCGGCAGAGCGTTTTGCCGAGGCTTACTCCGACAATATAGGCGCTTGGTGCCGCGAAAACAATATACTCATGGCAGGTCATGTGATGGATGAATTTCTGCTGAAAACGCAGACATGGGCTGTCGGCGACTGCATGCGCCAGTATCGCGGCTTCGGCATCCCGGGCATAGATATGCTTGCCGATAAGCGCGAGCTGACGACTGCAAAGCAGGCGCAAAGCATGAGCCGTCAGATGGGCGCCCCAGGCGTTCTCTCCGAGCTTTACGGCGTGACGAGATGGGAATTTGACTTTCGCGGGCACAAGCTTCAGGGTGACTGGCAGGCGGCAATGGGCGTAACCGTGCGCGTGCCGCATCTTTACTGGGCTTCCATGCGCGGCGAGGCAAAGCGCGATTATCCCGCTTCCATAGGTCATCAATCACCTTGGTATAAGGAATACAGACTCATAGAGGATCACTTTGCGAGAGTGAACACCGCTATGACGCGCGGCAAAGCAGATGTTCGTATCGCTGTTATTCATCCGATAGAGAGTTTCTGGCTTGCTTACGGACCGAACGACCGCTCGTCGACGGCGATTCGCGAGAAGGACAATCTCTTCTGCGATCTTACGCGTTGGCTGATAACAAACGGTATGGATTTTGATTTCATATGCGAGGCGATGCTTCCTTCGCAGTATAAAAAGACGGAGAGCGGCTTTGCCGTCGGCGAGATGAAATATGACGCAGTGGTCGTCCCAAACCTTGTGACGCTGCGCAAAACTACGCTCGACGCGCTGAAAAACTTCCGCACGGCAGGCGGAGAAGTGGTGTTCATGGGCAATATACCGACTCATGTCGACGCAGCGGAGAGCGGCGATGCGGCGGAATTTGCAAAGTCATGTATCCATGTGAATCCGCTGAAGGATGAAGTGCTCGCAAGTCTCGAAAAATACAGGGATGTGCAGGTTTGCACGGGTTCCGGAGACACTTATTCCAACATAGTTTATCAAATGCGCACCGACGGTGAGAAAAAGCATCTTTTCATCGCGCATCTCTACCGTGCGGGTGATCTCGATATCTCTTTTCTTGATTTATTGACGGTGAAGCTGCGCGGCGAATGGAAGGTAACCTTGCTCGATACCGAAACCGGTGAAATCAGTCCTATGCCTGCAAAATATGAGGGCGGCAATACACTTGTCAAATGGATAAGCGGCGCCTGCTCGTCGCTCATGCTTGAGCTGGAAGCGGGAAGAGGAGAGGTCGGCGAGATAGGCGAAGAGAGCTTCTCGGGAGAGGAAATTCTCGCGGGAGAAGCGGAGGTTTCTCTTGCCGAGCCGAATGTGCTCCTGCTTGACAAGCCCTCTTACAGCCTGAACGGCGGTGAAATAAAGCGCGAACGCGATATTCTCTATACGGATATGGCTGTTCGCGATGCGCTCGGCATCCGCCGTCGCGGAAGCCATATGAAGCAGCCATGGGCAGAGCCGCTTGACAAGAATCCACAGGATAAACTCCCGCTTTACTATGATTTCGAGAGCGATATCGAATATGAGGGCGCGGAACTGGCACTCGAATGCCTCGAATATACGGATGATATCATATTCAACGGCGAAAAGGTCAGCCACGATGTCGTAGGCTACTATATAGACGAGGACGCACTGCTCAAAATTGCTTTGCCGAAAATAAAGAAAGGTGAAAACCGCCTTGTGATAAACTATCGCTTCGGAGATATAACACAGCTTGAGAGCTGCTTTATACTCGGTAAATTCGGTGTGAAGCTGACGGGCACATCCGCAAAGATAACGGAAATGCCGAAAAAGATAGGATATATGGACATCGTATCGCAGGGCATGCCGTTTTACGGCGGAAACCTCACCTATAAGACTTCTTTTGTTTCTGACGGCGGCGAAAAGACGCTCGAGATAACAAGATATGCCGGCGCGCTCATGAAAGTGCGCATGGACGGAAAAGAGATGGGCGCGATGATTTATCCTCCGGCAAGACTGAAGCTCGGCGCCGTCTCCGCAGGTGAGCACACGCTTGAAATAACGCTCTACGGAAACAGGGCGAATACATTCGGCACGCTCCATAATGTAGACGAAAATATAAGCTATTGCGGTCCCACAAGCTGGATTACGCGCGGCGGCAGATTCTGGTGCCCCGAGTATATAACAAAGAGAACGGGTATACTCACTTCGCCGAGAATCCTGACAAAATAAACATTTTTCCATAAAAAAAGCTCTGCCCGAAAGCAGAGCTTTTTTGCATACATGGCGGTGAACCTTATACTATTTCGGTAAAACCATCGGAGGGGTCGTCGGCGTGACGGTATAGCTTAATGATACTGCCGTCTTCCTTTGATTCGGTACGATATTCGTTTGATATATAGTAGAGCCCGTTTCCGAAGGCATAAATACCCGTCTGACCTTTTCGGAAGAGACAGCCGTATATGCCTGTTGCTTCATCAAAGACGCCCTCTTTTTTCAGTGAGAGGTGAAGTCCCTTTCTTCCGTAGGCGATATAATCTTCATACGGAGCTGCCGCACCGTCTATTATGAACATCGGATAGTTTGGATATTTTTCCTTTTTGCCGCGATATACAGCAGCTATCCAGTCTCCGGTGAAAGCGTCATATTCGAGATTTTGTATACCCCACTCCGTATTGCCGGTGAAAATGAAATAGACCTTGTCCGGTTTCACCTCGCTGTGGTGCGGTGCAAGCTGACAGAGCGGTTTTGCCTTTTCGCCGAATTTGCGCCAGTCATACTGCATGATTATATTGCAGTCATTATCATCTCGGCATATATCGCCGTAAATACCGCAGGCTACCATGAGCATGGAGGGACTGTTTTTCGGAGCTCCGAATACCGGACCGATGCCGGTACCGTCAATGCCGCTGCAGGCAAATTCATGCTTGGTTCCGTCCGGCATGACAGCACTGTACATTCTCGCGACCTCGGAAAGATAGACGGTCTTCATTATACCGTCGGTTTCGGCATCCATATTCGGGCGTGTAATCTTATCTACATCAAATATGGCAATATAGAATGCATCTTCGTCGGCTATTTTACTTCCGGTATTCTGCATGATGCCCTGACCTATTGCATCATGCTTGAGCTCAAGCGAAGCATAAACCCGCCCGTCCTCATCATTGAAATCGATACACCCGAGATGACCCGCAAGTCCGCCTACCCAGCCGACTGTTTCCCCATTGAGTCTTGCCTTTACGAGTACTGTTGTAAAGGCATAGTAAATATATTCGTGTGCCGTATCAACGGCGATGCCCTGAAGGTGTCCTGTTTTCCACAGTCCGGCATCTATGCTTCTCGGGAACTTGTCAATATTGAAATTTTCCATTTTCCGCACTCTTATATCTTCTCAAAATCGTCTACGGAAAGAGTAAACATTACGGCACCGCCGATAGTTACCTTTTCTTCTACGGAATGATTGAGCATACCTCTGCCGAAAGCTTCTACCGACGGAGAAATCTTTTCGCGCGTTGTGCAGTATTTTTTCAGTATCTCCTTAAGCTCGGGCAAACGCTGTTCGTCCGTGCCTATGAGCAGAGTGGTGTTTCCCACCATGAGAAAGCCTCCCGTGGTGGAAAGCTGAGTTACGAAGAAGTCGCGTCCCGTCAGTGCAGTTATTGCTGTTCTGCTGTCGTCGTTGTTAATTACCGCGATTACAAGTTTCATATTTTTCCTCCTACATATCAAATTTCAAAAGATTGAGACTGTCTTTATCGAGTGCATTTACATCCTCTATTTCGTAGCGATTGTCGTTTGAATCGCGAATAAGTATACGCCCGTCATAGAGTGTTTTTATATCGATGCTCGTATTCAGTATCGCGAAGCTGTGTTCGCCGCGATCCGTTGCCACGGTCCAAGTGATGTTTCCGTATTTTTCCACACGGGAAATAATCTTCTTTATTTTCGGTACGATGTAATATGATTCAAGACATTCCTGTATTGCCTTTTTTGATTCCGGCATAAGGTGGTTTATATCGCGTATTATAGCTACCTCTTTGCCGTTTTCATCGATAAGAGAGATGTATTTCGATATCCCCGAAACAGGGAAAAGCCGCAGAGGCTCGAGATTTTCAAAGCATCTGCCGTCATATGTTTCAAGACGTACGGAGACATTTCCCGTTTTTGTAATGCGGGCTTCATCGCCGTTTATAAAAAATCCTATCATTTCCGCCGACCTCCTTATTCGAGATGCTCTTTTTCTTTATCGAGCTTTACCTGATCCGCCATAGACTGGATTTTCACAAGCCTGTAATACTTGCCCTGCTTTGCCATCAGCTCATCCGGTGTGCCGAATTCCGCGATTCTGCCCTTGTCGATGACGACTATCTTGTCCGCCTGCTTCAGTGTGGAGAGCCGGTGCGCTATCATGAGTGTAGTTCTGCCCTTTACGAGGTTGTTTATCGCATCCTGAATGAGCTTTTCCGTTTCGGAGTCGACGGCACTTGTCGCCTCATCGAAGATAAGCACGCTCGGATTGTTGAGTATCGCGCGGGCAATGGATATTCGTTGGCGTTCGCCGCCCGAGAGACCGACACCGCGCTCACCGAGGATGGTATCGTATGCATCGGGATGGCGCAGGATAAATTCATGCGCATTTGCTATATCGGCTGCCATCAGCACTTCTTCTATCGTGGCATTTGGCTTGGCATATGCGATATTATTGAAAATAGTATCGGAGAACATCATCGCTTCCTGCTGAACATAGCCTATCTTTGTTCTGAAATAGCTCATGTCTATTGTCTTGATATCTCTGCCGTCGAGCAGAATCTGACCGTCGTAGTTGTCATAGAAGCGCATGAAGAGGTTTATCAGCGTTGTTTTGCCCGAGCCTGTCGTTCCGACGATGCCGACGGCTTCGCCGGGTTCTATCGTGAGGTTTATATCGGAGAGAACATTCTTCGTCTTATCGAAAGAGAAGCTTACATGGCGGAATTCCACCTTGCCGCTTATATGGTCGGGCATATTGCCTTTTCCGTCGTCATGCTCTGGCTCGGCATCGAGAATATCCATTACACGCTCCGCAGAGGTAAGTGCGCTCTGATACGAGTCGTTTAGTCCCGCAAAAAAGTTTACGGGTCCGTAGAACATAGAAGTATATGAAATGAACGACACGAGCAGACCGAGGGAGATATCGGGACTTCCGTTTATAACCTGCAAGCCGCCTACATCCCATATTATGAGCGAGCCGCAGACAACGACAAATGAAATGAGCGACGAGAATATGCTGGACATTTTACCTGCGCGCACACTCACCCTGAACCATTCGTTATTCTGCTTTTCGAGGCGCTTTGAGGCGCGTTTTTCACCCGAAAATGCTTTTACTACGCGTATGCACGGGATAGAGTCGGTGAGCACAGAGGAAACCGCCGTCCATTTTCTCCAGATTCGTCTGTAGAACGGGCGGATTTTCCGTCCGAATTTGCGGGAGGCATATACAACAAACGGAACCGGAATAAGCGAGAGAAGCGAAAGCTTCCAGTTCATTGTTATCATTATTATGACTATGCCGACGAGCAGGAAAAGCTGTGTTATGACATCCTGGGTGATACGCAGGATGAACGCCTGAAGATTGCTTGTATCGTTACTGATTCTGTTTATGACGGAGCCTGTGGAGGTTTTGTCGTAAAACTTCATCGGAAGGTGTTGTGCCTTTTCAAAAACATCGTTTCGCAGGTCGGCAACGATACTGTCGCCTGCACGACGGAGAAGTGTTCCGCGGATGGCGCCGAGCAGATACTGAATTATGTATGTTCCGAGCAGAAACGCGACAATTATATAGAGCGCCTGCCTGTTTTTACTCGGGATGACATCGTCGACGAGCATCTTCGTGATATACGGCGGCACAAGGCTCAGCGCCGTTATTACCACGGACATGATGACCGATATGCAGATGATTTTAAACTCGGGTCTGACATATTTCACAAGCTTCGATACAAGCTTGCCCTTGGAGGCGCAGTTGAGACAGTCGGCTCCGGGGCGGACGAGATTTCTGCCGCATTTCGGGCAAACGGTGCAGAAGCTCCTGTATGCGGAAATTACGCTTTCCATGGCTTCATCAGTCGGCATTTCCGAGTTTATCTTGTCCATGAAAAGCACAGCGGAATTGAAAAGAGCCGTCACCGCATATGTGGCGCGCGCTATCTGTGTTTTTTCGCCGCTTTTCTTGACGGCGAGCAGAAAAGCGTTTCCGTACATGCGCTTTATCGTGAGGCTGTCCACATCACTGTACGGTACAGTATCGCAGACGATATCGCCGCCGTCCTCGCGATGGGCGGTTATTATCCTGCGGTCGGTAAACTCTGCAAGCGACTGACCGTAATTTCCGCAGGGAAGCAGGTCTGTCACTATCCTGAAAAGCTCGCGTTCGTTTTCATCGAGCATTTCGCGTATTTTTGTTTCCAATGAGCTGTCAGATATTTTTTTATTTTCCAACGGTAAAGCAAAATCCATAATCCTTTTCCTCTCGTTTTCCGTTCCCGTTTTTAATAAATTTTCTGTAGGATACCATGTCTGAGCGCATTTGTCAACATCAAAACAGAAATTTCGCAAGGAATTTTTTCTGTTACGGTGTCAGCCGTATCAGCCGTATTGACATAATGAAAAAGTCGGTGTATAATTTAAAAAGAGACTGAAAATTACGGATTAAAAGGAAAATAGCATGGAAATAAAAGCTGTATTTATCGACATTGACAATACGCTTCTTGATTTTGACGGGTATGTCAGACAAACTATGAAAAGCGGATTTGAGATTTTTTCATTGAAGCGTTATGAGCCGTATATGTATGATGTTTTCACGAGAAAAAACAACGCGCTTTGGAAAGAGATAGAAAGAGGAGAACTTACTTTCGCCGAGCTTGAAAATGTCAGATGGAACAAAATTTTCGAAGCTCTCGGAATAGATTTTGACGGAACGGTATTTGAAGATTACTTCCGCAAAGCACTGAACGAAAGCGCGATACCGGAAAACGGCGCATATGAGCTTTTGAAATATCTCTCGGAAAAATATATCGTCTGCGCCGCAAGCAACGGTCCTTTTCTTCAGCAAATGCATCGGCTGGAACTTGCAGACATGGCAAAATATTTTGATTATATATTTATTTCCGAGCAGGTGGGTGTATCGAAACCGTCGCACGGATTTTTTGATTATGCGTTTTCGCATCTGAACGGAAAGAACGGAAGAAGCGGAAAATTGATATTGCCGCACGAAACTATTATTATAGGAGATTCTCTCTCATCCGACATAGCCGGCGGCAAGGAATACGGAATGAAAACATGTTACTATAATAAAAACAGGTGTTCCGTATCTCCGGAAATTGCCGATTTTGTGGTTTCAGAGCTTGCCGATATAACGGAATTTCTGTAATGCTTGTTGTATCAGGTGCAGTATTTACAGCTCGAAAATTTGGCTATTTTGCCAAAATTGACAAAGATAGCTCAAATATGTTGACTAAAATTAGAATAAGTGTTATTATTTATATAAGTAGACAGTTTGTTAAAAAGGAGAAGCGGCGGCATGATAAACGATATACAGAAAGCAAGTATATGGAAAAGATTTGCCGCCGCTCTCCTTGATTTTATTCTTATAGCCACCATAGCCGTCGGAATGGCTGCTCTCATTTCGCTTATCACAGGCTATGACAAGGCAAACGACAGGCTCAGCGAAATCTATGCCGAATACGAAGAAAAATACGGCATAGACAGGACAAAAAGCATTGATTCGCTCACGGAAGAGGAAATAAAGCGATACGAAGAGGCGGACAAAGCCATATCGCAGGATGAAGAAGCGATAAAGGCGTACAGCCGTGTCATAAACCTGACCCTCGTGATAACATCGCTCGGTATATTTTCGGGAGTGATGATAGGCGAATTCGTCATCCCTTTGATTCTCAAAAACGGACAGACCGTCGGCAAAAAAGTTTTCGGCATCGGCGTAATGATGACAGGCGGCATAAAAATAAAAACCGTGGCGCTCTTTATCCGCGCCGTGCTCGGGAAATACACGATAGAAACGATGATTCCCGTGCTTATTATAATAATGATATATTTCGGCAGCATAGGCATTATCGGACCTGTGGTCCTCGGGCTTATCCTGCTTCTCCAGCTGATTTTGCTGGCTGCTACGAGCAATAATTCGCTTATTCACGATTTGATTTCCGATACGGTTGTAATAGATATGGCGAGCCAGAGAATCTTTGATTCCGAGAGCGAACTCATAGAATACGAAAAGAAAATTCATGCCGAATCAGTGGGAAAATCGCCATACTGAGCGGCGCACCGTTTTACCGACAAAAGCAATACAAATAAGCATATGACATGGGAGCAGGGCAAAATGGAGCAGGCTGGTAATCTACTGTAAATAAATCACGAAAGGCGCACTCTGTGCGTCGTTTCGTCATGTCAAAAGCCGGATTTTGTTCCCGCTGTTAATGAAATGTGAAAAAATATGCAGACGATTAAATGAGTATATTAAACCTAAGGAAAGGATTTTATATGAAAGTAGAACTTCAGAATCTGACAAAAATCTTCCCGAGCCGAAACAAGAAGTCGGGTGACAAGGTCGTTGCGGTGAGCGATTTCAACTTCACCATACCGGACGGCAAACTTGTCGGTCTTCTCGGACCCTCCGGCTGCGGAAAGAGCACAACACTCTATATGATATGCGGACTTCAGAAGCCGACAAGCGGCAAAATCTTCTTCGGTGAGGACGATGTCACCGACCTTTCTCCCGAAAACAGAGGCGTCGGTCTCGTTTTCCAGAACTATGCGCTCTATCCGCATATGACTGTAAAGCAGAATATTCTTTTCCCGCTGCAGAACCTCAAGGGTGCTGACAAGCTTGACAAGGAAACCATGCTTGAACGCGCATACGAGGCGGCTAAACTTGTCCAGATAGACAATCTCATGGACAGAAAGCCGAGTGAACTTTCGGGCGGTCAGCAGCAGAGAGTTGCCATTGCCCGCGCACTCGTAAAGATGCCGAGAGTGCTCCTGCTTGACGAGCCGCTCTCTAACCTTGACGCGCGTCTGCGTCTCCAGACGAGAGAGGAAATCCGCCGCATCCAGCGCGAAACGAAGATTACGACGGTATTCGTAACGCACGACCAGGAGGAAGCGATGAGCATCTCCGATATGATAGTCGTCATGAAGCTCGGCGTTATCCAGCAGGTAGGCGCTCCGCAGGAGGTATATGACAATCCCGTGAACCTCTTTGTTGCGAAGTTTCTCGGAACTCCTCCGATAAATGTTCTCGAAGGCAGAATCTCCGCAGGCAAGCTTTACATAGGTGAGGATGCCGTTCTTTCCGTACCCGGGCTTGATGACAGGGAAGTTTATGTCGCTATCCGTCCCGAGGGTTTTATTCCCGACGAAAAGGGCGCACTCTGCTGCAAGCTTTCGAGCGTTGAGGTAATGGGACGCGATGTCAGCATCGTTTCCACAAACACATTCTCGTGCAATCCCGTAATCCGCTCCATAATAAATTCGGACTATAAGATAGATGCTACAGCCGAAATGGTTCGCTACAATCTGAAGCTGAACAAAACATTTATTTTTGATAAAGAAACCGAAGAAAGAATTTATTTTGAGGTAAAATAATTATGGTTGAAAGTAAACAGCAATGGAAGGCGTGGCTGTATCTCTCTCCTGCGATAGTCCTTTTGCTCGTATTTACGGTTTGGCCTATAATAAATACGGTTCGCATGGCTTTTCTCGAGAACTATAACGGACTCGCAGCCATAGGAGGCGCTACCTTCAAAATCGGATTCGGGAATTTTGCTAAGGTTGTCAAATACGGCAACTTCCTGCAGTGCCTGAAAAATACCGCGCTTCTCTGTATTCTTACCGTTCCGATTTCCACTTTTTTGGCGTTGATAATAGCCGTCTGCCTTAATTCTATCAAATTCCTGCAGAAGCCTCTGCAGACGATATTCTTCCTTCCTTATGTCACAAACTCCATAGCGATAGGCATGGTATTTGCCGCTATGTTCAATGTAATAGGAAATATTGTAGGCTCCGTAAATTCCGAGGCAAGCCTCATAACAAGCGTCGGAATAGTGAATAATGTTATAGAGTTTTTCGGTGGTACTCCGATAAGCTGGATAAACAGCGGCTCGACATACGGGGCGAATATAGCTGTAATGGTTATATATATCGTATGGAATGCGCTTCCTTTCAAGATTCTGATACTCCTCGGCGGACTCCAGAGCGTAAACAAGCAGTATTATGACGCCGCAAGAGTAGACGGCACTTCGAGAATAAGAATTTTCTCGAGAATAACCGTGCCGCTCCTTTCTCCGATGATAGCTTATGTTGTAATAACGGGCTTCATCGGCGGATTCAAGGAATATACGAGCATCGTTGGTATATTCGGTGAGAAGCTCGGTCCCGTGCATGACCCTGGCAGACTCAATACGATGGTTGGATACATTTACGAGTCTCTCGAGCGAAGCAAGCAGGGTCAGGCAAGCGCCGCCGCACTCATTCTTTTCGGCATAATTCTTGTTGTCACACTGATAAATCTCTATGTCAGCAAGAAAAAAGTTCATTATTAAGGAGGCGGCTGTATGGACAAGACAAAAACCTCTACCATGCATGAAAAAGATTTGCAGCAGGTTTCGGTAAAACAGCGCATAATGAAGATTCTCGTCATGTTTCTCATATACGCTTTCCTTATATGTGTTGCGATATTCGTGCTTTTCCCGTTTTACTGGATGCTCATCTCGTCAGTGAAGAGCCTTGATGAATACCGCCTCAATGTTCCGACGATGTGGCCGCGCAGTATGCTTTTCTCAAACTACAAGACGGCTTTTGAATCGGCAAGTCTCGGAAGACTCTTTCTCAATACCGCATATGTCGGTATCGTTTCCACGGTGCTTTCGCTTGTGATAACGGTGCTCTCGGCATTTGCTTTTGCAAGACTGGAATTCAAAGGCAAAAATACGCTTTTTGCCGCGCTCCTTGCCACGATGATGATTCCGGGCGAGCTTTTTACGATAACCAACTACAGCACGGTGGCTTCACTCGGCTGGATGAAAACCTATAAAGTTCTGATTATTCCTTTCCTCGTCAGCGTATTCTACATCTACCTGCTCCGTCAGAACTTTTTGCAGATACCAAACGAGCTTTATCTCGCCGCCAAGGTGGACGGCACAAGCGATATCAAATATCTTTGGAAGGTAATGATACCGCTTTCTCTTCCGACGCTCATCTCCATAACGATACTCAAGATGATGGGCGCATGGAACTCATATGTATGGCCGCGTCTCGTTGCAAATGACGAAGCACACCGGCTGATAACAAACGGCTTGCGCAACGCCTTTACAGATACCACCGGTGACGTAAACTACCCGGTGCAGATGGCGGCTGTAGCGCTTGTTTCGCTCCCGCTTTTCCTTGTGTTTGTGTTCCTTCGCAAATACATCATGAAGGGCGTCAGCCGAAGCGGAATCAAAGGATGATAAGCTTCGAGAGAGGCTATTATCGGATAAATCAAAAAAAATAAAAACAGGAGGAATCCACACTATGATGAAGAAAATCTTATCTGTTCTGCTTTTGGTTGCCATGGTTTTTGTTATGGCTTCCTGCGGAGGCAATGCGAAAAAAGGCATTCCGAACTTTGATGTTCCCGAAAGCGGATACGACGGCAGTGAGGTTACCATCACATTTTACCACACGATGGGCTCAAATCTGACAGAGGTTCTTGACCGCTACATTGAGTCTTTCAACAAGCTTTATCCGAATATCCACATCGTTCATTCTCAGGTTGGCAGCTATGATGATGTGAGAGACCAGATAAGCACGGAAATCACGGTAAAGAATCAGCCGAACATCGCTTACTGCTATCCCGACCATGTTGCTCTCTATAACCTTGCAGGCGCAGTTGCTACGCTTGACAATCTTATCGACAGCAAGATAACCGTAAAGAGAGCAGACGGCACAGAGGAAACGCTCGGTCTCACAAAGGAGCAGAAGGACGATTTCATTGAGGGTTACTACAATGAAGGCATGCAGTTCGGCGACGGACTCATGTACACAATGCCTTTCTCGAAATCCACAGAAGTTCTTTATTACAACAAGACATTCTTCGATGCAAACGGTCTCAAGGTTCCCACAACATGGGATGAGATGGAAGAGACAATGAAGAAAATAAAGGAAATCGACCCCAATTCTATTCCTCTCGGATACGATAGTGAAGGCAACTGGTTCATCACCATGTGCGAGCAGTACAAGTCCGATTATACAAGTGCTGAAGGCGAGCATTATCTCTTTGATAACGAAACAAACAGAAACTTCGTAAAGAAGTTCCGCGAATGGTATCAGAAGGGCTATCTCACTACTCAGTCGCTCTTCGGCGCATACACATCCGGTCTTTTCACGGCTCAGACAGGTACAAAGAGCTACATGTCCATCGGTTCTTCCGCAGGTGCTACACACCAGCGCCCCAATAAGGTAGACGGCGCTTATCCTTTCGATGTAGGCATAGCTACCATCCCTCAGGTTTCCCAGTCAAATAAGAAAGTTATTTCTCAGGGTCCGAGCGTATGTATCTTCAAGAAAGACAATGCTCAGGAAGTTGTCGCTTCCTGGCTCTTCGTGAAGTACCTCACAACAAGCACTGATTTCCAGGCAGAGTTCTCCATGGCTTCCGGCTATGTTCCCGTTCTCAAGTCTGTTGCAAACAACGAAGCATACAAGGCATTCGTTGAAAAGGCAGACGGCGGCAACTATATTTCCGCACTCAGCGCAAAGGTTTGCCTTGAGCAGGAAAGCGCATACTACACATCTCCCGCATTCAACGGTTCTTCCACAGCCCGCGACCAGGTCGGCAAGCTTCTTGCAAAGTGCCTGACAGCTGACGACGGCGGCGATGTTGATGCTATGATAAAGAAAGCATTTGAGGATGCTATCGCAGAGTGTGAATATTAATGAGTAAAATATCCGAAAAATTTATACGCATCTCGGCGCTCTTTCTTCTGATATGCATGGTATTGCCGCTCGCAGTCGCCTGCGGCAATACTCCAGCCGAAAATACTACCGAAAGCACCAATGTACCTGCACCGATTGAGATAAGGGATTATGTATCGATGCTGAAGCTCGATATGACATCCGAAACTCTCAAGCAGGAGGTGACTGTGCGCAGTTTTGTGGACGGCGATACGACGCATTTCCATGTTCCCGAGAGTGTGGTCTCCGGCGGAGTGCTCAAGGCGAGATATCTCGCGATAAATACTCCCGAATCCACGGGTAAAATCGAGGAATACGGCAAGGCGGCATCGAATTTCACACGCTCAAAGCTCGAAAATGCCGATGCTATCATGATAGAATCGGACGACGGAAAGTGGAATGTCGATTCCACAGGCGGCAGATATCTTGTATGGGTCTGGTATAAGTCGAAAGGCGAGAGCGAATATCGCAATCTGAATCTGGAGATTCTCCAGAACGGGCTTGCCATCGCTTCATCCACGGCAAACAACCGCTACGGCACAACATGCATGGCGGCGCTTGACCAGGCAAAGGCGCAGAAGCTGAATGTATATTCCGGCGAGCGCGACCCCGATTTCTACTACGGCGACGCTGTGGAGCTTACTCTGAAAGAGCTTCGTGCAAATCCCGAGGCTTACAACGGCAAAAAGGTCGCTTTCGAGGGCATAATCTCGAGTGACAACAGCAACAGCATAACTGTTGAGGAATACGATGCCGATACAGATATGTATTACGGTATCTCCGTTTACTACGGATTTTCGCTGAGCGGCGCGGGACTTGATATAATCTCGGTCGGCAATCGCTCGAGAATAGTCGGCACTGTGCAGTATTATGAGGCAGGCGGCGTATATCAGGTATCGGGCTTATCATACAATATGATGCGCCCCGATGACCCGAGCAATCTCAAAAAAATAAGCGATGGGCACACGCCCGCATACAGGGAGACATCCGCCGCGACATTTGCTTCCGAGGTAACTCTGGATGGCGAAGAGGGAAGTATCACCGCAAAATATGCCGAGCTTGCTCTTGCCACTACGATTTCCATGAAAGGGCTTACCGTTAAGGAAGTCGAATCGGTCGGCAAAGAGGGCACCTCGTCATACGGCGAAATGACTCTCATCTGCACGGCAGACGACGGCACTGAGATAAGGCTTCGCACAGAAGCGATGAATGATTCGGAAGGAAAGCTTGTCACACCCGATGATTTACTCGGCAAAAATATTGATATCAGAGGAATTGTCGATTACTATGCCGGCAATTATCAGATAAAGGTATTTTCATACAAACACATTTTGTTCAACAATTAAAGAATAACAAGGAGGCAAACCATGAAAAGATTTTTGGCTTTTGTTTTTGCACTTGCACTTTGTCTTTCGGTGTTTGTCGGATGCGGTGATAAGCCAAATCCCGATAAGCCTAAGGCAAATCCGTTAGACCTCGCAAAGGAATATCTTTATACAATGTATAAGAACGCCACAGTTACCACTCCCGAGGATTACGAGGTGGTAGCCGCTATCAATATAAACGGCGTTGAATATCCGATAGAGTGGACTGTAGATGCTACAAGTGGCTCTGCCGAGAACATCGTTATCACACCCAATGATAAGGGCATGGTAGTCATAGACGTAAACGAAGAAGCCGATGCAGAGACACTTTACAATCTCGTCGCCACAATCAAGAATGAAGCAGGTGAGACGGTTTCCGTTTCCTTTGCTCACAGACTTCCCGAGGGTGCTCCCGCCGATATGATTGTCGCAGAAGTTGTAGAGAAGGCATTTGCTCTTGAGGATGGCGCAACAATGAAGGGCACACAGGTTCTTCGCGGTGAAATTGTTGAAATTCCATCCGCCTACAGCGCAGATTACAAGAATATCACAGTCAACATCAAGATAGGCGAAAGAATAATTCAGTGCTTCCGTCTCAAAGGCGGCGAGGACCTCAAGGTCGGCGATGTCATCACAGTTACGGGTACTATCAAGAATTACGGCGGCACGATCGAATTTGACAAGGGTTGCACATATTCCAAGGATATGAGCGTAGAAGAGGCGAAGCAGCTTCTGACAGCTGAGAAGGCTTATGCTCTTGAGAACGGCGCAACAATGAAGGGTACGCAGGTTCTCCGTGGCGAGATAGTTGAGATTCCCTCTGCATACAGTGCAGATTACAAAAATATCACGGTCAATATCAAAGTAGGCGAAAGAATAATCCAGTGCTTCCGTCTCAAGGGCGGCGAGGATCTCAAGGTCGGCGATGTTATTACCGTTACAGGTATCATCAAGAACTACAACGGTACAATCGAATTTGACAAGGGCTGCACATATGTAAAGTAATTTTTGCATTGATGCTGCGATTTCGCATGGTCAATATCAAACAGATAACAGAGCGCCGCGGATTTCCGCGGCGCTCTGTTATATCAGCAATCAGAAAGGCAGAGAATTTTTATCTCAGTCTTTTTTGTTTTTATCTTTCGGCTTTATTGCGGCGATGAGATAGACGCACCCGATTATTATCAGGCAGACGCCGAATATACCGAGCATTCCTTCTCCCATGATGGGAAGGCTATCGAGAAAAGCTTTTACATCAAACATATGAAATCCTCCTTACGAAACGAGAGCGACGATAAGACCGCCGGCTATAACAGAAGCTATCTGACCGGAAACATTTACGCCTACTGTATGCATGAGCAGGAAGTTCTGCGGATCTTCCGCAAGTCCCATCTTGTGGATTACGCGCGCCGACATCGGGAAAGCCGAAATGCCTGCCGCACCTATCATCGGGTTTATCTTCTTCTTTGAGAAAAGGTTGATAAGCTTTGCAAAAAGCACACCGCCGACTGTATCAAATATGAACGCCACGAGACCGAGAGCGATAATCAGGAGGGTCTCTTTCTTAATGAATTTATCTGCCTGCATCTGTGTTGCTATGGTGATGCCGAGCAGAAGCGTGATGAGATTTGCAAGAACCTTTTGCGCTGTTTCCGAGAGTGAATCGAGCACGCCGCATTCACGGAGCAGATTACCGAACATGAGGAAACCTATGAGCGAAACACTCTTCGGCGCTATGATGCCGACGATTATAGTGAGTATAATCGGGAAAAGTATTCTTGTGAGCTTGGAAACATTCTTTGCTTCATAGGGCATGCGGATAAGTCGCTCTTTTTTTGTCGTCATCAGCTTTATCACAGGAGGCTGGATTATCGGCACGAGTGCCATATATGAATATGCCGCTACCATGATGGCACCGATAAATTGTGACTTGAGAAGCTTTGCCACGACTATGGAGGTGGGTCCGTCTGCCGCGCCGATTATGGCGATAGAGGCGGCATCATTGAGTTCGAAACCGAAGAGGCGAGCCATGCTGAGCGTGAAGAAGATGCCGAATTGCGCCGCCGCGCCGAAAAGCAGGAGCTTCGGATTTGAGAG
This sequence comes from uncultured Ruminococcus sp., assembly GCA_905202255.1. Taxonomy (GTDB): domain Bacteria; phylum Bacillota; class Clostridia; order Oscillospirales; family CAG-272; genus Apopatosoma. The sequence continues at coordinate 6,308 of CAJKRH010000003.1, read as the reverse complement.
GAGCGGACCGAAATCAATCATCGCGCCGATGCCGATAAAGAGGAGCAGAGGGAAAAGCTCACCGCTTTCCTCCCCGATGCCGATATCGAAAAGTTTTGAGAGTGCGCCGATTTCCGTTCCTTGCGTGAGCGCACCGGAAAACGGCAGGTTTACGAGTATCGCGCCGAAGCCCATCGGGAGCAGGAGCGCAGGCTCCATATCCTTTTTGATGGCGAGGTAGATGAGCAGAGCGCCTATAGCCCACATAATGATATGCTTATAGGATATCGCCTGTAACTGCTCAAGAATTTGAGATAAAATTCCCATAAAATGTTTCTTCCTTTCAAAAAAGTATAAAAAAACAGACTTTCAAAGCCGCTGTAAACACAGTAGCCCGAAAGTCTTGCGATTTAATGCATCGTCGGGTGGTAACACCGTGATGACGGCGATGCAACGGGACAAGCCCGCACGCTACTCCCTTTTGGGAAATGATGATAATATTTTAACATAGAAGTACATTTTTGTAAAGTGGTTTTGAAAATATTTTTAAAGAAAAAATGGCAGGATTCTATTGACATTTGGTGAAAATTGTTTTATACTGACATATCAAAAAAATTAAAGGAGGCTTTCATATGAGCAAGGTTATCGTGCCGAAGGGATATAAAGCGACTCTCGGGCTTTATGACACGCAGACGGCAATAGGTATGTTAAAACGAATTTTTGAGGAGAGGCTTTGTAATGTTCTGAATTTGAAGCGTGTTTCCGCGCCGCTTTTCGTAGATCCGGAGACAGGACTCAACGATGACCTGAACGGCATTGAGCGCCCTGTGCGCTTTGACATCAAGGATACGGGAAAAGATGCCGTGGTAGTTCATTCCCTCGCAAAATGGAAGCGCATGGCACTTGGCGTTTACTGCTTCCATGAGGGTGAAGGTCTCTATACGGATATGAATGCAATCCGCCGTGATGAGGAGCTGGACAATCTTCATTCCATATATACCGACCAGTGGGACTGGGAGAAGATAATCACACCCGAAACAAGGACCGTCACTTATCTCAAAAATACAGTGAAGGGAATAGTCGGGGCTATATGCGACACGCTTGATATGCTTAAGGTAAGATATCCGCAGATAACAGTCGAGCTTGAGCGTATCGTCAGCTTTGTCACTACTCAGGAGCTGGAGGATATGTACCCCGACCTCACACCGAAGGAGAGGGAAAACGAATATCTTCGCAAGCATAAGACGGCATTTATCATGCAGATAGGCGACAAGCTGAGATCAGGCAAGCCGCACGACGGAAGAGCACCCGACTATGATGACTGGAAGCTCAACGGAGATATCCTCTTTTGGAATGATATTCTCGGCTGTGCTTTTGAGATTTCTTCTATGGGTATACGCGTAGACCCCGAGGCAATGGACAGGCAGCTAAGTGCCGCAGGCGCGGACGACAGGAGAAAGCTTCCTTTCCACAGTGCGCTTCTGGCAGGCAAGCTCCCGCTTACCATGGGCGGAGGCATAGGTCAGTCGCGTCTCTCCATGCTCCTGCTCGGTAAGGCGCATATAGGCGAGGTTCAGGTTTCGCTCTGGGATGATGAAACGAGAAAAATCTGCGCCGAAAACGGAATTATCCTGCTTTGATTTTTCAGATTTGTCAACTACTGCAAAGGTTCCTTCGGCTGATAAGAGTCAAACGAAAACAGAAGCAAGGAAACACTGTTTGATTGATATATAAGAAAGTCGGGCGATATTCGCCCGACTTTTTTGCGCGATTTTCAGCGGAGCTCTTGACAAACGGTACGATTTGGCGTATAATAACGCTATGTTATGCATAACAAAATGTTATTATAGGAGGAAAAGTCATGCCGGCAATAAAAAAGGTATCGAGAGAGGATATTATAGATGCGGCTGTGGAGGTTTTGCGCGAGGGGGGATTTTCCGCTGTAAATGCGAGAAGTGTGGCGCAGAAGCTCGGCTGTTCCACTCAGCCTATCTATTTTTCTTTTCGCAATATGTCGGAGTTGAAGCAGGCGCTGACCGACCGCGCCACGGAAATGCACAAAACGCGCGTGCGCGATTCTCTGCGCGCCTGCGTGGGAATCGACACAAGATACAGCAGTTACGGTATGGGCTTTGTCAGATTTGCGGCGGAGGAAAAGCAGCTTTTCCGCTGGCTTTATATCGACGGCGGGCAGACGAGCCATTATAAGAGCGATATGCTCTACGATGATATAATCGATGTGATAGTCGAGGATTTCGGATACGACAGGGAAACCGCGGAAAAATTCCATCGCGATATGCTGTATTATTCTTACGGCTTGGCGATTCTTGCCAATATCGGTCATCTTGATCTTACGGACAATGAGCTTCGCGAAGCGTTTCGGCGCGAGTTCCGTGCGCTAAGTTCGCTTTACGGCAAGCCGCCAAAATCTCCGGAATTTGCCATGAAAGCAGAGCTTACACTATGAATCTGAAGCTGTCTTTTTCATGGGTGGGGCTTGTGATTTTTGCTCTCCCCATACTCATCAATATCGCCTATGCGATTTTTTCGCCCGCAGGTGAAGCGGCGTCGGCTAAAAGTTCGGCGCGGTGGCTTGAGACTGTTGAGGGGGTCAGCCGAATCGCATATCTTATCGTGCTTACATTTCTCGTCGGCGAAAAACCGCTTGATTTGAAAAGCGCATGGTTTTATATTTCCATAGCTTTTCTTGTGCTTTATTATATCGCGTGGATTCGCTATTTTGCGTGCGGGCGCGATACGGCACTCCTTGGAAAAGCGTTTCTTTTCGTGCCGATGCCGCTTGCCGTTTTTCCCGTGATGTATTTCCTCTGCGCCGCGATATGGATGCACAATTTTCCCGCAGCGATAATCATGGTTATATTCGGCGCGGCGCATATAACCGTATCTGTTCGGTCGTTTCGGTGATTTTTGATTTACGACAAGGAGAATGGAAATGAAAAAGATTTATCCGCGCACGGGTGACAGGCAGATAGTATATCTGCGCGATGTCATCACAAACCCGAATATCGAGGTTGGCGAATACACCATATACAACGATTTCGTCCATGACCCGCGCGATTTTGAAAAGAACAATGTGCTTTATCATTATCCCATAAACGGAGATAAGCTGAAGATAGGGAAGTTCTGCTCGATAGCCTGCGGAGCGAAATTCCTTTTCACAAGCGGAAATCATTCGATGAAGTCGCTCTCCACATATACATTTCCCATATTTTTTGACGAATGGGAGCTTGATAAAAAGGACATATGCATGGCTTGGGACAACAAGGGAGATACTGTCATCGGAAACGATGTCTGGATAGGCTATGAGGCGGTGATTATGTCGGGCGTTAAGATAGGTGACGGAGCCATCATCGGCACGCGCGCCGTGGTGACAAAGGATGTACCGCCGTACACCATCGTCGGCGGTGTGCCCGCAAAGCCGATACGAAAGCGTTTTGACGATGCGACGATAGAAAAACTTGAAGCCATTTGCTGGTGGAACTGGGGCGAAGAAAAAATAAAACGCAATATCGCGGCAATTCAGTCGGGAGATATCGCGGCTCTGGAAAATGCGGACTGAAAAAGTACGGCAAATAAAATATCCCTGCATAAAGGCATGCCGCCTTATGCAGGGATATTTTCATATAGTTTGATTTTTCTGATTATTTCAGAACAGAGATTGCATCCTTAATGGTTTTTTCAAGAGCCTCTTTGCCGTATTTATCCACCTCGGCTTTATTCTTTTCGCCATGGGTGAGACATCCCGCGCCGCCGATACATCCGCCGACGCACGCCATGCCCTCGATAAAGTTGGCTTGCAGTTTGCCTGCTTTCTTTTGCAGGAGCGCTATCTTGCATTGCTCGATTCCGTCGCAGGAGCAGGGCTTCAAAACAAATTCGAGATTCTGCTCTTTTAAGCCCTCGGCTACAGCATCGGCAAGTCCGCCGCAACGGGCAAAGATTCTGCCGAAGTAGGAAGCATTGTCAAGCACGCCCTCTTCAAGCGTTGTGATATCGATTTCTTTGCTGTCAAAGAGCGCCTGAAGCTCTTCAAATGTAAGAACAGCATCAACATATGGCTTGACGCTCTCTTTCTGAACTTCCATTTTCTTTGCAGTGCAGGGACCGATGAACACCGTCTTGCAGTTTTCTTCATGCTCTTTCAGATATTTCGCTATCGTCGCCATAGGCGAGAGGTTATGTGAAACAAACTGTGCCAGATCGGGAAAGCTTTTCTCTATATAATCGACAAAGGCAGGGCAGCAGGAGCTTGTCAGAAATCCCTTTTCGGCAAGTTCTTTTGACTCAGCCTGTGCTACCATATCGGCACCGAGCGCTGCTTCAATAACTGTATGGAAGCCGAGCTTGCGCAGTCCGGTGATAACCTGACCGAGCTTGGCATAATTAAACTGGCTGGAGATAGAGGGAGCCACGATGGCATATATCTTGTAGTTCTGATTGCCATGGCTGCCTTTCAGCATATCTATAACATTGAGTATGAAAGACTTATCGCTGATAGCACCGAACGGACATGTATATACGCATGCGCCGCAGGAGATGCATTTATCGTTATTGATGCAAGCCTGCTTGTCCTCGCCCATGTAGATAGCCTTGACCTTGCAGGCTGTTTCGCAGGGGCGCTGATAATTGTGAATAGCGCTGTAGGGGCAGACCTTGGAGCAGGCACCGCATTCCTTGCATTTTGTCTTGTCGATATGCGCGACATGATTTTCGTCAAACGAGATGGCGCCGAAGCGGCATACATCCTCACAGCGGTGAGCAAGACAGCCGCGGCAGGCGTTTGTAACCTCATAGCCGCCCATCGGGCATTCGTCGCAGGCGATATCGATAACCTCGATGACATTCGGGTTTTTCTTATTGCCGCCCATGGCGAGTTTGACGCGCTCGTTCAGTATCGCTCTCTCTTTATAGACACAGCAACGCATGGTCGGAACCTTGCCGGGCACAATTATCGTCGGGATATCAAGCAGATTATCCTGCAGGGTATCTGCCCATGCCTGCTTTGCTACTTCACGCAGGACTTTGTATTTAAGGTGTTGTACCTTGGTATCAAATTTTCTCATATGCAACTCCTATCAGAAATAGCTGACCTTTATATGCTTTCCCATCTGCTTGAGACAAGCGGACAGCTCTTCCACAAGATTCATTTTTATATTAAAGTTTATCGGCAAATCCGGATTCTGATGCGCCGGATTTACAGCGCGACCGACATAGAAGTTTATATCCGTCGCTTCCTCAAAGAGCATGCGGCAGATAAGCGATGCGCCGTCGTGTCCATAGCTCCATTTTTCGTAGAGTTTATTTTCGCCTATCGCATCCTTGGCATATTCCACGACGCGGTTTACCGTGATTACACCCTCTGTAACGAGATCGACACCTTCGATTTTCGCAATCGGGGGAATATCGGAACGCACGAAACTTATGTCGGCTTCGACTTTTTTGCCGAGATACTTTGCGGCAATGGACGAAGTTGTGCCGCCGCAGACGATATGCTTGCCTTCCTTGGCAAAGAAAAGCGCCATCATGCGGTTGCAGTCGTCGCGGTCTCTCGGCGGACCGAAAAGAATATTCATCGGCACGCGCTTGCGTATCTTGATTACACAGGCTGTCGCATCGTCGCCAGGGCGACCGCCGTAAAGCTTGTTTGCTTCGTCTATGAGAATCGTCGACAGTGTTTTTGCGGTATATCCGCCTGCCGCTGCCGCTTCCATAAATTCGATTATATCCTCGCGCTTCCATCCGAAGTTATATGCCAGTCCTATTCCGGCATGAGGACAACCATCGCTCATGGCTATAAATATATCGTCCTCCTGAAGCTTGATGACTGAACGATAAATTTTCTTGCCGCCGATGCTCATTTCCGTTTTGGGATAGTCGTAATTCTTGCCGTCACGAAGCAGAATAGTGAGAGGATTATCATATTGTATCAGCTCCATATCGCGGTTTTCTACGAGCCTCATGATGGTAAAGGTGGAATACGCGACCCCTCTCACGGAGCATATCGGGAGCGTCTGCGCGATTGTTTCGACACAGTCGGAAAGCGAAAGCCCCTCAGCCACCATCGTAGAGATGATTTTGCTTGTCAGAGTGGAAAGAATACTCGCCTTGACGCCGCTTCCGAGTCCGTCTGCCAACACAATGACAGAGGAATTGTCATCCGGCTCAAGAATATCGACATGGTCTCCGCAAAGCTGCTCGCCTATATGGTTGATGCTTTTATAGCCAATATCGGCACAAAGATCATTCATCGGAAACACTCTCTTTCAGCTTGGTAAGGGCAATCTTGGTTTCAGCGGCGGTCTCGCCGA